>JACKBL010000011.1 GCA_020634515.1 Ardenticatenales bacterium
CCTTCGTCTAGCGTAAGGTGTTGTCTCCCGGTCATCTCGCCCGAATTTACGGCCTGTGCGGGCGAGATGGCGCGGAGACGAGGCCGCTTGTTTCCTACAGGTCTATTCCGCGCCATCCCGCCCCTACCATAATTGGAATTGCTGCTGGCGGTAGCTCGAGAGCGTTCTTGCAGAGTGTATAGCGCCCGGGTTTTGAGGATAGTTAGCTGGTCAATCTGGGCCAGCAGGCGATCTAACTGTGCATCTTCAACAAGGGATAAACCTTCCTGCTCCTGGCGGGCCAGGAGGCCATCAGCCTTAAATTCAAAAGCGCCAGGGCAGCGACTTTCCCGCCCGGAGGAGATGGCCCAAGTATGGCGGCAGCGCCAACTGCTACCAATCTACAGATGGGAGTAACCGTTCACTCCCCCGTAGGTTGAGCCTGTCGAAACCGGTTCCCTTCGGCAGGCTCAGGGAGCGGAGGTGAATGGTTGCGGATGCAGTCGGCTTCGGTCTGTCATTTGCCGGCATCCAGACATAGACAACCACCCATCAATTCTCAATTTGCCGGCATCGCTTCAGTCAGAACGTTCCGGCGACGGGAGTGGAGGCTTTAGCCGGAACCGGTGCGAGAGGAACCGGCTAAAGCCTTGACGCCGAGTTTTTAACGAGTCCGGGGCGGCACAGAACGCAAAAGCCCCCAACCGGGAGGGGGTGGAGGGCTTTTGGAGGGGAGGCGGGTTGGCGAGGGTGGGATTCGCCGGGGTGTTGGGGTTAGGGTTCCTGGTAGTCAATCACCAACGTGGGATGCGTGCCCGGATTGGCGTGATTGCGGCTGCGCACGTCGTTCTTGAAGGGACCGCCAGGGGCCTCCTCGCGCAGACCCAGCCCGCGGTTGGGGTATGTGCCATCGGCCCATGCCTGCACCTGCGGGGCCACGTCGAAGACGTTCCAGCCCAGGGTCATCACCTGCGGCGCGGTGGGCATAATCACGCTGCCCGTGGCCCAATCAATCTGACCGGCCACAACCGGGCGCGGTTCGCCGCTGATGGCATCGACAAAGACGCGCAATTCGGCGTGTAGGACACAGGAACCTGCCGGCATTCCACCCGGGTTCGGCGGATTCGTGGCCGGGGGGAAAGGCATCAAAGCGCGGAAATCATTACCCGCGCCCCCCGTGCTGCCCACATAAATGTGCGCATCCGTGCGCGGTGCATAGCCCGCCGCTGTGCGCGTCACGTCATACGGGTGCGACTGCACGGCAAAACCGGTGTGTATTGGCCCTGTGCAGGCCGTGGGCGCGGTGGGCGAGGCTTCCTCCGCTCCCGCCGCAAAGACGGACGTGCCAGAAAGAACGAGAACGAGAGCCAGAACGAACAAAACGAGACTGAATTTTTTCTTGGACATGATTTATCTCCTGAAAATAGTGATGAGGGGCGAGTGATGAGGGGCGCGTTTGCGTGTTGATTGCTATGCGCCACCTGTTCCCTGCAAACGCTTTCTTGTTGATAATCGGATCATACGCCAATCCCCCGCCCCAAAATCTCGCATTCACCCCGCTTTGTCTCACGTCGTCAGCGCCTCCCCCAAAAACAAAAAAAATCCCAGGCCCGTCCCCAGGCCTGGGATACCCCCCCCAAAACTGTCAACCGCCAACGCTCTCCTAATTCCCCACCATCGAACAACCCGGATCAACCTCCAACTCATACAATCGCCCCTCCGCCAGGGTTTGCTGATTGGTCGGGTTGTACCCAATGAATATCGGCACGCTCGAAGTCGTCATCGTCACCATTGGCGCGGCGCTGGACCCCGTACTGCGCACGGTTCCGTTCGCCCAGTGACGCCACCCGCAGTTGACGCCATTGCACACCAGGTCCGTGCGCACCCCGTTCCACGGGGCGCGCGGGCGAAATGGCGTGCTGTTGACGTGGTAATTGCCCAACGAAAAACGCAGCACCGTCAGCGCGGGCGCGCCTGTCCCCACAAAAGGCATTTCATACTGTACGTCTGGGTGCGAAAACAGGGGATTCATGCCGGCATTCACAAACGCCCCCAGAGCCACGATCCCCTGCCCCCAGGCATGTCCATCAGCCGGGCAGTTGGCCATCGGCGGCAAAATCAATGCCCCACCCGTCATATCCGCCACCTGCGCCGCCAAATCAGGCATCTGGCATTGCAGATACCCCGTTGGTCCCATAATGGCCTGGTTCATGTTGATCACCGCCCCCGCTTGCGGCGCACAGGAGGGGGAAATGTCTATTGTTCGTTCATACTGCGCCATCCCTACCCGCGCCGTAATCAACACCGTAGCCGAAATCGTCGTTGCCGGAAACTGCACATGCATCATCCATTTCGCACGCGCGGACGGCAACGCCAAATCCCCTTCCGTCTCCGCTGCCTGCGTCGTGCCATACACTCCCAGCAGCGCCACCGCCAGAATCCCGACCAAAAGTACCCACCGCCCCGCCGTAAATGACTGCTTCTCCATGGCCATCACGCTCCTTTGCTCTTGATTTTTTGTGATACGCACAATCTCGCTATAATCAATTTTAGTAACTGCTAAGCCAGATTGGACCAATTTTCTCTGGTGAAATTGGTCCAATGTCCAGAGAGTGTTAGTAGTTACCAATTTTAGTCGAAAAAATGGCGATAAGGTCTCAAACAGGCCGTCTTTTGTCTCACAAACCCCTGGCAAAATTGCCAATCGGTCTCCCCGCGTTCGGGCCGCGCCGCGAATGATTTACCGCCAAAGCGTCCCCCCCCTTACCCCCATGAAAACAGGCATGACGGAAGCCAGCAAGGATTTTGTACAACAGCTCAAGCAAGCACTCAAGCATTATCACGATGCGGAGTGGTTGGGGCAACATGTGCCTCTTGCCGCCCCTTACTTTTTGGGCGCGGCGGCTCTTTCCGGCGAACGCCAGGCGTTTCGCCCCCCTAACCTTGTTGCGGCTCGTGGCGAGGCGCTGCGCCGGGCAGTGCGGCAATCAGCAAACACGCTCTGGGGAGAAACCGGTCCCGCCAACCGGGAGCAGATCGAACAGGCCATGCCCGCCATCTTGCAGACCCCTGGCTCTCCTCGTTATAGTTTCCTTGTGCTGGAACTGCGCTACTTTCATCGGTTCTTCAAGCCCCGCCGCCTTTCGCAAATATGGGAAGAGTTCTTAGGCCAGTCGCGCGCTGAATTTTACCGCGACGTGGATACCGCCGTCAGCCATCTGAGCCAGGCGCTGCTTTCCCAACTGCGACCGACCTTTCGCCTGGAGCAGCCGCCCCGCGCTGATGCTTTCATTGGGCGGGAAAAGCCGTTGCGCCGTGGTCTGGAAGCATTGGTGGCCGGGCAGAGCGTGGCCCTTAGCGGTCCCGGCGGCGTTGGCAAGACCACGCTCGCGGCCGTCATCGCCGCGACCTGGCCGCATGGCGCCGTTTTCTGGTTTACGGTGCGTCCGACGCTGAATGATCATCTGAGCAGCTTGCTTTACAGCCTGGGCTTTTTCCTGCACCAGCAGGGGGCGGACAGCCTGTGGCAGATGCTGGCGACGGATGGGGGCGCGGGGATGGATACGAATCTGGCGTTGGGGTTGGCGCGGGAGGACCTGGCGCGGCTGCGCCGGACGCCGCCGCTGCTTTGCTTTGATGAGGTGGACCGCCTGCGCCCGCCGGATATTGAGCATCTCCCCCCGGCGCACGCGCAGTTGTTGGAGTTTCTGGATAGCCTGCGTGGGCTGGTGCCGCTGCTGATTGTGGGGCAGCGGGCGGTGGTGGATACGGATGTGCATGAAGCTTTGAGTGGATTGCCGGCATCGGAGATAGCCCGAATGTTAGCCGACGTCGATTTTCCCATAGCCCCTGCCGATTTATCCCGTTTGCACGAATACACCAATGGGAATCCCCGCCTGCTGCGCCTGTTTATGGCCCTGCGTCAGTCGCCTGATGCGGAGGTTGAGCCACCGGACCTGGCGCAATCATTGGCGCGGATGGCCGACGCGCCCGCCTTGCGGCCCTTGTTTGACCGGCTCTGGCTGCGCACCAGTTCCGCGGAGCGACGCTTGCTGCAATCGCTGGCCGTATTTCGCGCCCCCGCGCCGTCGGACGCCTGGGGAGAGCAGGCGGCGGCCTGGCGTAGTTTGCGCGGACGAGGGCTGCTGCTGGAAGATGGGTGGGGGGGCGTCATGTTGTGGCCGGCATTGCGGGAACTCCTGTACGCGGAGTTGTCGGCGGAGCTGCGGGAGCGGCTGCACACGGCGGCGGCGGGGGTGCGCGCGGCGCGGGGCGAATATACGGCTGCCGCCTATCATTTATGGCAGGCGGGCGCGTTGAAGGCGGCGGTGCAGTTGTGGTTTCCGCGGCGCGAGGCGGAGATTCAGCGGGGGCAGGGGGCGGCGGCGCTGGCGATCTTTGGGGAGATTTCGGCGCGCCGTCTGGGGAAGCGGGAGCAGCGGGCGCTGGCGCTGCTGCGGGCGGAGTTGTACCAGCTTCAGGGGGAGGCGGCGCGCGGGCTGGCGGGTCTGGAGGGGGTGGATTGGCCGGATGGGGCGACGCTGACGGTGTCGGCGCGGGCGCTGCAAGGGGCTTTTCTGGAGGCGTTGGGGCAGCCGGATGCCGCGCTGGCGTCGTATGAGGCGGGGATGGCGGCGGCGTTGGGCTTGCTGCACCGGTTGGCGTTGCTACGCGAGCAGCGGGCGCGGTTGTTTGTGCGGCAGCGGCAAATGCCGGGGGCGTGGCGGGAGGCGCGGCTGGCGCAGTATGAGGCGGAGAATTTGCAGGGGGTGGTTTTGGCGGAACAGGGGCGGTATGCGGATGCGTATTTGTCGTATCAGCGGGCGTTGGTGGTGGCGGAGAGTGTGGGGTATGATGCCGGCATTGCCCGCACCCACCGCGACCTCATCACCCTCCTCAGCCGCCAGGGCCGCCTGGACGACGTCATCGCCCACGCCGAAAAAGCCATCACCTACTACGACCGCATTGGCGACCGCCTCAACCGGGAAACCGTGCGCAGCATCCTCTCCTCGACCTACATCCAGACACAGCAGTACGACCTCGCCGTGCAGGCCGCCGCGCAGGCGCTCCCCTTTTTCCAGCGCATCAGCCACGCCCACGGCATTGGGGCCACCGCCGCCAACCTGGCCGAAGGGCACTACGGCCTGGGCAATCTGGCGGAAGCGCGCCATTATGCCCTGCTGGTGCTGGAGCAGGAAGAGCCATTTACCCACCCCTACGCCCTGTTTACGCTGGGACTGGTGGCGCGGGCGCAAGATCGCCCGGACGAAGCCACCCATGCTTTTGCCGCCTCCGCCGACATCGCCGCGCAAAACGAAGACCGCTTTATGCTGGCCTATGCCCGCCGCGCCCAGGCGGAGCAGTTCCTGGCGCAGGCGCAGTTGGCTGAAGCCCGCGAAGCCGCCGCTGAAGCCTTTGTCCTTTTTACTGATTTGGGCATGGCGCAAGAGGCGGCGCAGACTGCGGAACTGCAGCGGAAGCTGGAGAAGAATTAGGTTCTTTCGGATTTCGCGGGGTCTGCCCCACATATGGGTTTGGAGTGGAGGCTTTAGCCGGTTCTTGCGCACATATTCCGGCTAAAGCCTCCACTCCCCGCGAATTCCTGGAGAACCAATTAACCGTTTTCTTCCTAATGTCCTGTCAAGGGTGTTTTGATGGTAAACCGTAGGTCAATTCGCTGAATTGACCGGACAAGACAGCGTCTTGTCCTACGGCGCGTTTCCATCGTTTTATGCGTGACAGGACACTAAATCGGCTGCTGCGTTTCCATGCCGGCATTCCGCCGTTGTTCTGCCCAGTGCAAAATGAGCGACCAGACAAAGCCGCCGCCCGTTTTTGCCAGAAACTGCCCCAGGACGATGGGCCAGAGGAAACTGCCGAAGGCCAGGGTGGGGAAAACGAGGGAGTCCACGGCGGCGCTGGGGACGTTGCTGCCGTTGACGCGCAGCCAGCGGGGGTAGCGGTCCAGCCATTGGTAGACGAGGGCGTCCACGCTGGCGGCGGCGGCGAAGGCGGCGAATGAAGCGAGGGCGATTGGTCCCGCGTTTCGATTCAGCAGCCACGACAAGAGCGACCCCGCCGCAATCAACCCGGCCATTTTCGGCAGTAGTTGATTCCCGCGCCAGGCGTCATGCAGCCGATCCCGCGCCGTCAGGTCCAGTCCAATAAACAAGAATGCGTTGACAATGGTCACGCCGGGGCCAAACGCGGCCACGCTCAAATTGGCCAATACGATGGCACTCAAATAAAGCAAAACGTAGATCATTAATCCTCCGGGAGTTTGCGGGTTTGCGCGCCGCGCGTTCGCTCGCCCCTTGCCCTTCACGCATAGGGCAGCGGGTCCGTTAGGCCTACTGCGGCGAAGGCTTGCAGCCGTTCGGCACAGGTGGGGCAGTGCCCGCAGGCGCGCTCGCCGCCGGCGTAGCAGGACCATGTTTTCGCGTAGTCAATGCCAAGTAAAAGGCCCAGGCGCAACAGGTCTGCTTTGCTGTGATGCACGAAGGGGGCGTGAATCTGGATGGGTGTTTTACGGTTCAGGGCGTAGACGTGGTTTAGTCGTGCCAGGAAGTCGGGGGTTGTGTCCCAGTAGCCGTAGAGATCGTGCCGTTGCGCGCCGTAGTAGACGTCGCTGACGCCGTGGGATTCGGCGTAGGCGGCGGCCAGGGCGAGGAAGATCATGTTGCGGTTGGGGACGTAGGTGGGGGGTTGGGGGTTTCCGTGTATGTCGTTTGCCTGGGGGATGGGAATGCCGGCATCTACCAGCGCCGAATGAGCAAACAGGACAGCCAGTGGTGACAGGTCCAGCACCAGATGTTCCTGGCAGCCCAATAGCGCGGCTTGCGCGCGGGCGCAATCAATTTCACGGGCATGTTTTTGCCCATAGCGGAAGGTGATAATGGCCGGATGGCGTTGTTCCGTCCGCACCAGATGGTGCAATAGCGTAACGCTGTCCAGGCCGCCGCTGACGATGGCAACGGAATCAATCATGTTTACCTCGAAAAACCCGGTTTTTCTAAAAAACCGGGTTTTTGGCGTTCGGCGATGGCCGTCATTTGCAACCCGCCGCGCACGTTTTGCTGTAGAGTGACCCGGCAGAAGGTGGGTTGGAGGGCGTTGAAGATGTCGTCGGCGATGGCGCTGGCCAGCCCTTCGCCAAAAATGCGCTCGTCGCGGAAGCTCCACAGGTACAGTTTCAGGCTTTTGCTTTCCACGCATAGTTGGTCGGGGTGGTATTCAATTTCTACTGTGTTGAAGTCGGGTTGGCCGGTGACGGGGCAAAAGCTGGTGAGTTCGTCGCTGTGGAAGCGCACGATGGTGACGTGGGGTGGTTTGGGGAAGGTGTCCAGTTCTTTGCTGGGGGCGTTCATCGGGCGACCCAGTGCCCGGAATGGGACTTCGGGGTTCATGTGTTTGTTCTCCAAGACAAAAAAAGCGACGCGCTGCCAAAGCGCGTCGCACTTGATCAGCGGTTTTGTTAAGCCGGGTGGGGGCCGTGCCCTTTTCCGCGACCGGCGGTCAATTGGGTGGGATTATAGCAGGATTTTGGGTGTCTTGTTAGTGAAGGTGTATGTGGGGGAAAAACACGCCATTTTGGGTATAATTTTTTCCATGAGCAAATTACGGCCAGGAGGAATCAAATGGATCCATTAACCATCACCCTCAGAACCCTTACCCCCCTGTGGACCGGCGGCGTCGAAACCGGCAAAATGGAGCGCATCCACGAAACCGGCATCATCGGCAGCCTGCGCTGGTGGTACGAAGCCATCGTCCGTGGCCTGGGCGGCCATGCCTGTGATCCCACCACCCATGCCTGTATTTACAACAATACAGACAAACCCAACAATGGTTTGTGTGATGTCTGCCAGATGTTTGGGGCAACCGGTTGGCGGCGACGGTTTTCCATGCAAATAACCGCTGAAACAAGCCCGGCCTGGAAAGATGATAACCACCCTCTCAACATTCGCCCCTATGGCCGTATCCGAGGCTGGTATTTGCAACCCGGCCAAATCGGCACCATAACGATACACCTTACTGGCGATCTGCAAACCCGGCAAAAATTGAAAGCCGCCTTTTTGTTTATGGAAAAATATGGCAACCTGGGGGCACGACCACAATTGGGGTATGGGCGCTTTCAAATCATTGACATCAAAAATGATCCTGGCCCTTATACCTGGGAACCCAAGGGACAGTTGGAACTAAACACGCTGCCAGATTTACGCGCTTTCACCTTCTTTACCCTACAGTTTCAGCCACGCCAGGAAGATTGGTGGCAACGAATTTCTGGTATTCGCCAACTTCTCCGCTACCAACAAGGAGTGATAGCCAATCTGGTTAACCAATATCATACCCTGCCAACCACCCCTACCCTGAAAAATCATTTGCGTTTTAATCAGACCCCTGATTGGTCGCCAGAGATAGGGCAATGGCTCTTTGGGACACTGAAGGGCAACTATCGGTTACGTAGCAAAATCAGCTTGAGTTGGGCCTACCGCCAACAAAGTTGGTGGCAGATAGATGGTTGGGTTTATCTGCCGCCAGACAAATTGGGCAAAACCAACGCCCGTGAAATAGCCCAACGACTTCAACAAGCTCTACACACTCCTCAAAACTGGTTATCGGGTCTTGAATTAGGAAGTGGCAGCTATTCGCAGGCTCAAGTACAAATAATGCCGGCAGATTCTCCCTGGACTGCACACACACCATCGCAAATAACCCATTTCTTAAACCAGACAAATTCAGGTGACACATGATCGACAGTATCCAAATTCGAGATTTTCGCGGTATTCAGCATGGGCAGATCAAAGGGTTTCGCCAACTAAACATCCTGGTTGGCCCCAATAACTCTGGGAAATCCGCCTTGATGGAAGCGTTGTACCTGACTGGCACGGTTGCCCGCCCGGCTACACTTCAGGCCCAATATGGGGAATCTATCAGCTATGATGTGACCGTAGCCGCTGCCGATCTCTCCGGCAAACACCCGCAAACACGCCTTTGGGAACGTGCTAAAGCCGGCAGTCGTGAGGGATATAACAAAGTCATCAGTGGCTTGAAGGGGAAGGAAGGTGTATTGGAACCCCTTCGTTCTTCCATCTCATTAGAACGTGTTTTGCTACTCTTCGATCAAGAGAATGATCAGCAAGCTGAAGATCGCTGTAGGAAAATTGAAGCTGACCTGCGCTGGTCTGATCCCGACGGATGTTGGCAGTCATTTACTTTTGAATCCATTGCCGGTTGGCCCAACATCTTTGAACATTACTCAAACAAATTGCATATTGTCCTGCATATTGCTGACGTGAGGGTGGAGGGCCTTCAGGGTGCAGATTTCGATGGCTACTTATTGCAGTTGTTACAGGGGCCGGCCAGTCAGAATATCGCTGAAAAACTGCTGGCTACCCAAAGTCAGTTGGCAAACCGGTTGTTGAAAAAGGGCGAGGAGGAGTTTACTGTGTTGATGCAAAGTAACGGCCATCCCTGGACTCACGCCAAGTCCTGGCTCTATGCTTACATCACTGCCTTTCAGTTTCGCCAATCCCACGTTTGGTTCGCTCGAGATATTGTTGAGAAGGCCCCTGAAGATCAATTACGCCAGGTTTTTGCTTCTCTAATTGCAGCCTGGGAATGCTTGATTCATAATGTCGGAGAATTGTCATGAACTATGAATTCCACGCCCACCTGCCCCTGGCCTTGCAGGACGCTGGCACACAATCAGCGGCTATTGATTTTCTGGCTGGCAAACAATCTCATCCACCCCATGCCTGGCCAGAGTTGGCTGCTCTCGATGATGATGGGGCACGCATGGCTTTATTGGCGCAAATGCTGGTTTTTACCTCATATAAAGACCAGGCCAGAGTGGGGGCGCGGAATGACCCTGGTGGCTACCTTTTCTGGCTGGAGCATGGTGCCAGGGAGTTTCTAACCCGGCAACGGCATCGGTTAAATGAGTTGAACCTGGATCAATCCAGCCGTTCTTTGCCCGATTTAAGCCTGCTGCCCTTTGGCACATTTGCCCTCCACTTTACCTTCACCCTCACCAGCCCCTACCTCAGCAAAGATGACACCGCCCTGCATCTGCTGGACAATCCGATGAAGAAAGAGTGGCTCTTCAAACTGCCTTATGTCGCTTCTACTCAATGGAAGGGAACGTTACAGGCCACCATGGTGAAGCAGTTGGTTGAATGGTGGCAGGGCCTGGGTGAAGCAGAGCAATCGCAGCGGATGCAGCGGAAACAGTTTGTGGCTCAACGCATCCAATTAACGCGCTTGTTTGGCACGGAGATTGAAAATACCCGGCGTTATCTGGTGCAATGTGGGGATGAGAAGCTAGATAGATGGTACAAGCGTTATGTGCGTCGCTTCCTATCTAGTACAGGCTTTTTGGCTGGACGCCTCTATTTCTACCCCACCTTTTTTGACCAACTCAGTTTGGAGGTGATTAACCCTCACGACCGGGAGACGGGGGCCGGCAAACTGCCCATCTACTTTGAGGCGGTTCCGGCTGGGGCTTCCGCCAGTTTCACCCTGCTCTACACGCCGCTGGACCGCGTTGGTGAAGATGCGACGGAAACCCGCCGCCAGGTGTTCGCCGACTTGCAACTGCTGGCCGAGGGTCTGGAATCGCTTTTTACCGTTTATGGCTTTGGCGCCAAGACCAGCAGCGGGTTTGGGCTGGCAGAACTGACAGGGGAGGGACACTTAGCCCTTTACTACCCTGCCGCCAAATCACAATCGCCTCGCCCCCAGGAGCCGCTCTACCCAGAAGCTGTGCGGGAATTTTTGGAAAACTATCCGCCTGAGTATCTGGACATGAAGCCGAAACAACTCAAAGACGCTGGCGTACCCAACCGTATGCGTCAGCAGGCAAAAGAGATTAAGAAGTTGTATCAGCAATACCAAAGCGACCTGGACCAGTACCAAAGTACGCTAACCGAATGGGAAACAGCCGCCACCACACCCTCACCACCAATAACAGAACGAGGCTTCTGCGCATTTTCTGATCTGGTAGACATTTTTGATTCTGTGGGAGGCGATATATGAGCCAACTTACCCAAACCAGCGTTATCCAACAACTTCAGCCTGTGGTCACTGTTTTGCAAGAGGCATTGGGCGATGATCTGGTTGCTCTTGTTCTCTTCGGTTCCCGCGCCTGCGGTGATGCCACCCCAGACAGCGATTGGGATGTGCTGCTGCTGGCCCACAACCTGCCGGAACGTCCCTTTCCCCGTCATCGCTACTTGCAAAAGCTGTTGCCCCCGCCCTGGCGCACCCAAATCTCCTTACTGGCCAAAACCCTTGCCGAATTTGAAACTGCTGTGCCCCCCCTCTTTCTGGACATCGCCCTGGATGGCATCATTCTCTACGACCCGGACCATTACGCTGCCAACCGGCTCGCCTATCTCCATAAACTTCTGCAAACCAAGGGGCTGTTCCGCCGACAACAGGGTAAAGAGATGATCTGGCTTTGGCAAAGCTTTCCGGGCCTCAACTGGCAGATTACCTGGGAGGAAACAGCATGAATCTATACTCTGTTTGCCGGCATTCTGGCAAAGAAACCACTGCCCAAAACCTAACACAAGAAGGTGACACATGAGCCAATTAGACCAACTCGCTCAACACCGAGATGCCATCCTGTTGGCGGAAGCTGTTGGCTGGCTCCATGATTACCGCAAGTGTTCCGAGGAACAACTGCAAACCAAGGCTGCCAACCCTGGTGGCAATGCGATCACTCGCGCAGAACTTACCAATCGGTTCGCTAATCTCAACTCTGTATTACTAACAATTGCTTCCGTTACGGAGCAGGTTCCCGATTTACTAAATCAGCCGAGGGGCCAAGCCCACAACCTTAGTACATCATTTCTGCAACAATATCTTGCCCGTTGCCACAACACTGCTCATTTTGATAAGCAGGATCCGTTGAATAGCGGTAAACAGAACTTCCCCGGAACACAGGTTAGTACAGCTTTTGGATATGAAACGTCTGTTGGTTCCAATTTGACCACGCAGTTATGGGCACTTCCCTGGAATAACTTAACTACGCTTAATACGAACAACCGGAATAGCCTGCGCAAAACAGTGAAAAAACTGTTTGCTACAGTTGGAGCAGATACACGTCGTCCCATCAACGAGATCAACTTATGGGATTGGGGGGTATTGGTTGGCGGGCTTTATAAAGCGGCCATTGCTGCTGTGATTTTTGGTCACCAACCCGCCAATCGCGATCTACGTTGGCAATTGCTTGGCATCCGCACCGACGCATTGGCCTATTTGACCAACGTGTCTCGTCTGCCAGATCTGATAGCTCGTCAAAACACACTGCAAGCCGCTATCGACAATGTGCAAACCCTGCTGGAAGAGACATACCCGTTAGCCGCAGAAGTGTATCGGGACGAAAACGGCTCACTCTATGTTGTGCCTAACTTGCCTAATTTGCTTGCCCTACAAGATGGTGGCGACCAAACACTGCAAACTCATATTGAGCAGCAATTTGCCACAGATGGAGAAGTTGTACCGCAAATTACACTCGATCCGACGGCATGGTGGGGTCAAGACCCTGATTGGCAAGGAAGGGACAAAATCCCGCCAGCCGGAACCATCCTCTCTATACCGGCAACGCCAGAAAGCGATGCCACCGTCATTAACGAAGCATGGCAAAACCAACAACAAACCATTTGCCCCATTTGTGGGTTACGTCCCTGCATTAACAGACAACTGGACTATTGCCAGGTATGTGGTGAACGGCGCAAAGGGCGAGTGGTTGAATGGTTACAAGATCAGAGCAAAACGATCTGGTTGGATGAGGTTGCAGACAGGCATGGCCGTCTTGCGCTTATTACTGGCTCGTTTGACCTTGTTGACTGGCTCAGTGGTGTTTTGGTAGAAACTTTATTGGTCAAAGAACCTGCAGCAAGCAACCTGCCAATTTCTAAAACCCCTTCCTTCGCCCGCTTACGCCGTATCTGGCAAACTACCCAAACTTTCTGGGAACAATCTCAAACTGGTATCAACCAGATTCTCACTGACCTTCGCAGGCGACTGACCATCACACTGGGCAATCAACCGAACCTTAAAGCAAACCAAACTTATGAATTGGATTTGCTGGGCCAGACACAATTGAGCGTGTTGTGGGATGGAGAACAGTTAATCAGTATTGATAACCTTTCTTACACGGCAGGGCAGTTGAACATCGAAAAAGAAAAATGGCGGACGCCTGTAGATGCGGCTCTGGAAGTTGGCGTGTGGCTCGATGAGCGCAAAAACCGGTTTTTTCAACTCATCTCTGATGATGAGAGAAATACTCCTAGTTCAAACGGAATTTGTGTCTGAAAGGAAACTGAGGCATTGTTGGGCTTGTGACAGAACCAACAATCCCTCAGCAACGCAAGTATAGCACAGACAAAAACAACGCTCGGTGGGAATCACGACGGATTGTGATTCCAATGCAGTACGAAGAGTACCAAGAAACGATGACCGACCCACAACAAGCCAAAACCTACATTGAACAACAAATGGCAAGCCATCCCGAATTGTTTCCACCAGCTATGCAAGCCGGATACAAACTGCACGGATGGACAAGGCCATCGAAGAAAATGCCAGAAGTACACTTGCGCCGCATTCGGTTACAGATAGAGAATGAAGCGGGGCAAAAGCTGGCCTACACCATTGCCCCATGCGACCTGCTGCCTTATCTGGTAGGAACGGTAACAGAAGTAGAGAAGGCGCTCTTCTTGAAGCAGTTCGGTGTTCCCGATTGGGCGTTGACTTACGTGTTTGGGCGCAACGATAGCTATTGGTACCGTCTTACCGAGTCGTTTGGTCGATTCAGTCTAGTGGGAACGACCGTGAAAGAAGCAGAAAAGCTGCCAACTGATCTGTTAGCAGATGAAAAACATGCCAAAGCCCATGGCGGCAAATGGTACGTAGCCACGACAGTAGCCCAGGATTGCGTACTGGGGGCGGCTGTATCCCAGAGCGCCGATGCAGAAGGGTTGACCGCTGCTTACGAGGTATTCAAAGAAGAAGCACAGCAGCTAAACCCCAGTTACAAACCCGATTCGGTCAATGTAGATGGATGGGCAGCGACAAGTAAGGCATGGCAGACCCTGTTTCCAGCCATCACAATTATCCTGTGCTTTTTACATGCCTTCATCAAAATACGGGGGCGATGCAAGCGATTGGGTAACACCTACACCCAAATCAAACAGCAAGTGTGGGGTATCTACCAGGCGACAAGTCGTCCCGATTTCAAACAGGGCATTACCATGCTTCAGCAGTGGGTGATGCACAATCGAGACAAGTTAAGTGGTTATGCAATCGAGGCCATAGACAAACTATGTCAGCGAGCTGACCAATACTGTCTCGCATTTGACCATCCTACAGCCCACCGTACCAGCAATATGCTTGACCGCCACATGGGGCTTATGGCTCGCTGGCTAGCGGGTGGACGATATTTTCATGGGAATCTACAAGTGGCTGACCTGAGGACACGTGCGTGGGCGTTGTTGCACAACTTTCGCCCTTACTGTCCGCGATCAAAAGTGAGCAAGGAGTATCAGTCACCTGCTCACAAGCTGAATGGATTTGTTTATCGAGAAAACTGGCTAGAAAACCTCTTGGTTGCCTCATCTAATCAGGGGTTTAGGTGTAGCCACAAAAAACGATTGAACTAGAAATACTCAATATGATGTCAGATTGGCCGGCATTAATTATCAAGACAGTGATTACGCTACGGTTATCCCTATCCTCGCCCAACCTCGCACCTTCATGGCTATGGTGCCGGCAAACAAAGCCCTAGATGTGATTGACGCCATCAAGACCAAATACGAACGGGAAATGGGCAAGGTGCGGAACCGGCTGCCGCTGCACCTGGGCATTGTCTATTTCCATCGGCGCACCCCATTGCGGGCGGCGCTGGATGCGGGACGGCGGATGTTGAAGTATGAAGGAGGAAGGGCGAAGGACGAAACGTGGACGGTAAAGCAGGATGCCCCAAAAGGTGTACTACCTGATGAGAAAAAATGCCTGGCTACGGGGACGCAACAATTCGCAGAAACAATAACAGTCGAATTGGAGCAAAACGAACGTTCCCTTACCTGGTATGTTCCGGCCAAGATGGGGGATGGGCAAACCGATGACAATTGGTATCCCTATGTTTTTGTCCAGAACGATGTCAGCGGCCGGCAGTATGTCTTCAAAGGGTTACGCCCCAAGCGTGATGGAACAACGGAAGAGTGTTGGCTGGTCCATGCTGCTGAACTCAAGAAAGACGACCAGATTTATTTCACGCCGGCTACCCTGGATTTTCAATGGCTGGACAGCGCAGGCCAGCGTTTCGCCATCGCCTACGATGATGATGGCCGGCGGCGTGACCATCGTGACTTTCCTGCCCGCCCCTATTTGCTCGATGAATTGACGACGATCAACAGGGCGTGGAAGATGATTTCTGAGGCGGATGGGCTGAGTAGTAGCCAGATTTATATTTTGCGCGATTTGGTTGAGGCGAAACGGGAAAGCTGGGAGCCGACGCCGGAGCAGTGTCAAAAAGATGGTATGTTCAGGCGTTTTTGCCGCGATGCGGTCGCCAATGCCAATTGGAAAGAAGAACCCGACAAAGAAGTTGATCAACTGACCAACTGGGTCGTTTCTGGGCTTTTCACGGATGTGGTGCAATTGTATATGGGCATTATGAAGGAAAAACCGCAACGGGAGGAAGAAGAAAATGGGTGATTATTACCGACAAGAACGCTATTTACTGATGACGCTGGACCCGCTGCACGTGGGCACGGGGGGCAATCGGCTGGGGCGGGTAGACCTGAGCATTGTGCGTGAACCGGGAACCCGGCTGCCTAAAATTCCGGGCACGTCTTTGCATGGGGCGATACGCCAATATGCGGCGGTTCGCTATGAAAAGATTTCCTGTGCCGGCAGCGGGCAAGGCAAACAGGAACATTGCCGCAGTCGCCAGTGCCCCATTTGCTATACATTTGGCTACCTGAAAGGTCAGGCCGGTGGAGAAAGTGGAAGGGTAAGCATTGGGGATGCGCGGTTGCTCCTTTTCCCCGTTTATTCTCTGGCCGGGCCAATATGGGTCACTTGTCCCGGCATTTTGCGTGAATTTGACGTCCCCGAACAAGACCCGGTTCGAGAAGAAGACGGAAAAGAGGTTCAACTGGTTAAGCTCCCCTCCGATCTGCAAGCGCAGAGCTACCTTAACCTGGGGTGGTTAATGTTGGAGAAGGCGGGTGATGTGTTTGACTGGTCAGAAAAGATAAATGGTATTCCTGAGGAAATTCAAAAGCGGGTTGTTCTCGTTTCTGACAAGCTTTTTAGCCAGATTGTCAACTCAAACTTGGAAGTACGCACCTCGGTCAGCATTGACCCGGAGACCGGAGCGGCGGCGGACAAGGCATTGTTTACTTATGAAGCGATTCCCCGCTCCGCCATCCTCTGGCTGGATGTGGTAGAGGATGATTTTAAGGGCGCTAAGGACCGCCACTTTCCTCGAACTGAGAATAAGTGCAAGGTTGAAGAGGTTGAGAAGGAAAACGGCGCGAAAGAGGATCGTTATACGGACAATGCCGGCAATCCGTTGGGGAATGGAGAGGTATGGGAGAAACCGCTTGATGTCGTGACTGCCGGCATTAAACTGGCTAAACTACTCGGCGTCGGCGGCATGGGCACACGCGGTTTTGGCCGGGTGCGTACCGTGGCCCATTGGGAGGTAAAGTGATGACCACGCTCAATCTGGACCAAAAAGCGGCTCAATATGCCCAGAAAATGGTAATCAATGCCGAAGGTACGAAAGATGTTAAAAAACCAATAGATACGCTGGAACGTTTAGTAACCAAAACATTAGGGGTGTTACAGGAACAAGGCGTTTATGCTGCTATCCTGTTCCTTTATTCACGTACCAGCGATGAAGCAAAGATTGCTCCTGCTATTCGTTGTTCTCTTTTTCGGTTGATGCAAGATCGGGAGAAGAATCACGAACTTTATCCATTTAAAGACAAATCAGTGCCAACTGATGATGCCGATGCTGAAACGGCTTTAGCCTTTTACAGCGGCACTGTCTGCAACGACCTGGACACGCTGCTCCTGGTCAAAGACCTCTACGAGCAAACCCTGATTTATGCCCGCTACGGGGCAAAGGCAGCGGGGAATGAGTTGGCAGCAATATGACCTGGTCTTCCACCTGCTGTCGCCGCTGCACATTGGCGCCCGCAAGGTGAGCAACTTGCAGCAAACACGGGGCTATGTGACCGGCAAAGTATTCTGGGCCGCCCTTACAGCCCATATCACCCGTGAAACCATCTCACAGCCGTACGGCGAAGATTATCGGAATATTGGGCAGGATGTTCAAGAATACTTTCGTTTTAGCTATTTGTATCCCGCGCTGCGCGTTGATGGTGAATATCAGGTTCATTACCCCTGGCAAGATGATTTCGACTACCTGTTCCTGAACAGTTACGCCAGCACAGCCCTCAACTACGATAGCTTCAGCGCGGAAGATGCGATGCTGCACGAAACAGAGTTCATTGCTCCCGTGACACGCACCCGAGAGCCTGTTTATTTGCAGGGTTCTATTCTTGTACGGGAGGGATTGCCGGCAGAATTGCACGCGTGGCCGGACGTACTCAACAGATTGCAATTCGGCGGCGAACGGGGCTATGGCTGGGGCCGCGTCGCCTTGAGCCACAAATCAAATGGCCAGGCCATTTCCGGCGAACCACTTGGGGAGGCGGTAAAAGGCAAGGACGGGTGCTGGCGCATTACCGCTCATCTCAAGACCGAAGGCGCCACCGGCATCAGCGGCCCAGTTGAACCATTGATCGGCTGGGAACGAGCCGGGGACAACGAAACCACCTGGAGACTCAGCAAAAAAGCGGTTATTACTTACGCGCCAGGAGCGCAGGTACAGTCCCCGGAAACATTCCAGATTGTGGCGCATGGGTTGTGGCGGTAAACGAATGGGGGGGCTGCCGGCAAATCATCCACCCAATTCCGCCAACATAGATGCGAACGGCCAATGAACCCGGATTGGTTCATTCTCCAAGAATGAACCAATCTAAAACGAAAGCTACAGCGCGGCCTGGAGAAAGGGGTGAGCGTCCATGCGGCGCATCAGCGCGTAGCGCCTGCTGTGTTTTGCGCGCAGGTTTTGCACGCGCCGCCGGTAATCGGCTTCGGTCCCCTGGTGTCGCGCCAGATCATGCAACTTGACGAGCAATCCGACTGCCTCATCGTAAGCAGGGCCATTCCCCTGTTCAATAGACATCGTGACCAAACTCCAGGTGGACTCTTCTCTGGCGGCCAGCGATTCCAACTCTTGCAGGCGGCGCGCTTCCGCCGCCGCGCGCGCTTTCTGGCGTTGGCGCTGTTTGATGGATTCGATCTGTTCGCGGAGTTGTTGCACGGTGCGCTGCCCCTGTTTGGGTCTGCGGGAGGCGGTGGGGTGGCTGTCTTGTAAGTGGCGGCGCAAGAGAATGTCCAGGTTGGGTTCACCCGCGACCAACCGCTGCAGCCATGCTTGCTGATCGGCAGGTGACATTCTGGCAATGGCCGTCTCCCAATTCTGCTTTTTCTGATCCGTGGCCGGGGCGCTGCCGGCATTTGCCACCTGCAATAATGTCTTATCCAACTGAAAAAGGTCGCAAAACGCGCGCAACGGCGGCGTCAGGTTGTCAAGACCCGGCGGCGGCGGCGGTTCCATCTCCTCACCTTCGAATTCCCACTCATTGGCTACGGCGACACGCAGCCACGCCAGATAAAGAAGGCGATAATCCTGCCGCATGAGATCGCCGCGTAGCGGCAGCAGCGCATCCAGGCTCCCTTCCCCCTCTATCCAATAGTCAAATCCACCATCCTGGTTATAGGTGAGTTCGAGGATCGTGTACTCCTCGCCCTCCGTGATGGTGATGCTATCTTCAATCGCATAAGGCGCAACCTCGGAGAGGGGGATTAAGCTTTTGGGGAAACGAAAAGCCAGTGTTATGGTTCCCCAGTTGGCAATGTAGAACATCGCATCGTAGTAGCGGGCGAGGATGTCCAGGGGGGCGCCACGAAAATCGCTGTAGCTGTAGGTGAAGACAGCGCGTGTGGGGTGGGGATCAACACGGCTGGAAAGACGCGCCACGGCGGTCTGTTCCGCCGGTGTCAGTGGGCGATCCAGGGCGCGAAATTCGTAGTATTGGTATTCAGACATGGTCAAAACCTCTGGTTATCGCCCGCCGCCGCCGAGGGCGTCGCGGAAGAAGGCGACGAGGCGTTGTTCGTATTCCGCCGGCATGTCGCGGGCGGTTTGGACGTGTTCCACGCCGGGGACGATCCAGACGGTGACGTTGGCGCCTGTTTCTTGCGCCAGCGCCGCCAACCGCTCCGTATGACTGACGAGCACGCGTGTGTCGCCCGTGCCGTGGACAATGAACATGGGGCGGCCATTGTCGTCGCGCACGGCGTCGGATGGGTTGTGGGCGACGATGTTGTCGCCGGCGGCGAGGCGGGCAATGACGATGGCCCCGGTGTACATGAAGGTGGGGACGTGGTTGCGGGTGAGTTCTTCGCGGATGATTTGTGGCAGGTTCTCGAAGGGGGAGTCCACGAAGATGGCGGCCAACCGGGGTTCCTGGTCGAAGGCGATGAGGGCGGTGGCCGCGCCGAGGGAGTTGCCAAGGATGCCGATGCGTTCGGGGGGGATGCCTTTAGCCGTTTGCAGCCAGTCCCAGGCGCCGAGGGCGTCCTGGTACTCTTCGTTGCCGATGGCGGAGCGCCCGTCTTCGATGTCGGAGTCGCCTACGTCGCGCACGTCGATCATGAGGACGTTGAACCCGTTGCGCCAGAGCATGAATGCCGGCACTAAAATCTGCGGCGCATGTTTACAAGACCCCAACCCATGCACCAGAATCACGGCGGGCGCGTCCGCGGCGGCCTCCATATACCAGCCGGCAATGTTCAGCCCCTCCTGACGGCTGGGGAAGCGTACCGTCTCATAGGAAGGGGGAAAAGCGTAGCTGGCGTAGTCGAAATCATCTCCCCACCAGCCGGCGAGATCGCGGAAATCGTCGGGCCGGTTGGCGGCGTGGATGTCGCAGCTATTAGCGACATTGGAGAGCTGTTGATAGAGGACGTAGCTGACGCCCAGATAGGCGACAACGAGCAGAACGACGAGTATACCCAGAACAATAAGTAGTTTTTTTCGCATGGAACAACCTCCGGCGCAAGTATCCCATAAGTGCCATGCACCTTCAAGAATCAGATGATGGATGAAGGTGGCGGGTATCTATTCGAAGGTGGCAACCGCAGGGTCAGGTAGCGGGCCAGGTTTGGCTTGACATAGAGCTTCCGGGAAGGTTTACCCATAGGTTGCGTCGTTTACTGATGACGTTTGATCCAGGCGACGCCATATCCTGGCAGTTGCAGGTGGCGATGGGTGACGGTCGCCTGTGCGCAAAGATTGATGCCGGCATAAAGCAATGCCAGCGTCAGCAGTGGCAGGGCGCGGGGGCGAAAGACGGCTGACAGGTCGGTCTCCGGCGCAACAGCCTTGAAATAGCGCGTATATGGCTCCTCGCCGCGCCGGAAGGCTTGAAACCAGTCGCTGTGCGCCGAAATGTGGTTGATGACGGCATCAAACATGAGTCGGAAGTCGGGCGCGAAGGGGGTCACGTCGTCCCAGCGGCCCAGGTCGGGATTGACGGCCAGGTGGTCAATGACGGAGAAGCCGTCGTCGGAGGAGTAAGGTAAAAGGGGGAGAATTGGGACGCCCGTAATCAGGCCGCGCACCCGATCCCGCAAAAACCGGCGCGGGGTTTGCGGTGGCGTCCGCCCTTCGGCCTGGATCATGTCGCCGTAGGTGATGAGAAAAACGTCTTGCGCGTCAAAGTAGTTGCCGCGTGGGGTTGGGGCAGGTTGTCCGATTTTCTAAATCGGGCTGTGGGTGATGGTGTCCGATTTGGAAAATCGGACTACGCACACAAACCGGCGTCAGGTTGTTCACATTCGTGCCCGTTGCCGGCATTATGTGCCCTGCGAAAGTTGTCCGATTTGGAAAATCGGACTACGGATTAGTAGGTCAAAACCAGTGTCAGGTCGTTCACATTCGTGCCCGTTGCCGCTGTGATGTGCCCTTCTCCCAACGCCTGGAAAAAGGCATAGCTGTTGCTGTTCGCCAGATAGCGGGCGGCGTCCAGGCCACGAGCCATCCCCTGGGGCACGGTCTCGCCGGTGACGTAAGCGCCGGCCACGGCGGGCGCGTCCGCCGGATGAAGGCCGTCGTCGGCGTCGGTGGAAAAAGCGGCGATCACGCAGTTGGGGTGATGCGCCAGGGAGATGGCCGCCGCCAGGGCCATCTCCTGGTTGCGCCCGCCGTAGCCATCGCCTTGTACGGTGACGGTGGTTTCACCGCCGTAGAGGTGGCATTGATCGGGCGGCAGGGCGCGGGCCGTGGCCGCGATTTGCCGCCCCACTTGCCGCGCTTCTCCGGTGAGCGTGGTGGTGAGCAGCCGCGTGGTGAAGCCGCGCGCGGTGGCCGCGGCTGCCGCCGCGCGCGCCGCCAGCCCCACATCGCCGATGATGTGATGGTCGTTGCGGGTGATGGCGGCAGAAGAGGCCGCGGCCTCTTCTGCCACAGCGGGCCGCGCCAACAAGTCCCGCACCTGCCGCCGTGTCGCCGCGTCCAACCGCGACCAGACATTGTAGGCGTTTAGGATGTCCTGGGCTTTGCCGGCATCCAACGGCGTGATCACAGTCGGTCCGCTGCCAATGTGCGCGAGATGGTTGCCGACCACATCACTGAGGATGAGGGTGACAACGCTGGCCGGAGCCGCCAACCGCGCCAATCCGCCCCCTTTGATGGCGTCGAATTGCTGGCGCACGTGGTTCAACTCGTTGATGGGACAGCCGCTGTGCAGCAGCGCCTGGTTGAGCGCCTGCCACGGCGCCAGTGGTAGGCGGGGGCGGCTGAGAAGTGACGATGTGCCGCCGGAGACGAGGCACAGCACGAGGTCTTGCGGGCGGGTGTGGCGCAGCAGGTCGGCCAGGGCCGTGGCGGCGGCCACGCTCTTTTCGTCGGGCACGGGGTGGCTGCCCTGGTAGTAGCGTAGGGGGGCGGGCAGGTTGGCGGTGGGCTGTTTGGCGATGACAATGCCGGCAGCGATCCCCCCCTCACCCAATGCCGCCGCCGCCGCCCGTGCCAGGGCCACGCCCGCTTTGCCCACGCTGACCAGGAACAGCCGCCCGCGCGCCAGGTCAAAGGCGTAATCGGGCAGCAGCACCATCTGCCCTTCGCGGCGCAGGTGGGCGGCCATCACCCGCGCGGGTTGGGCGGCGGCGATGGCTTCGTTCACCAGGGCGTGGACGTGAGCGGCGTGGGCGGAGAAAGGGGGAGGGGTCATGGAATTACGAACTTCCTGGGTAACGATTCACGACCACCTTCCCGGAAGCCGTTTTGATGCCAAATGAGCTGAATCATGCGGCGTGTTGCGCTTGAAACCGAGCTTCCGGGAAGATCTCTGGGACCATATACCCTGGAGGCTGAATAGATGCCGGCATTTTCTCCCCCCACCATATCGTCAAAATCCCACCGGCGGCGATGGTTGTCGCCTCCCTTCCCGCACGCTTGTTGCATACGCCGGGAGCCGTGCCAGCAGATCCTCCGTCACCCGCGTTTGCCCATCAAAAAAGAAGCGAGAATCCGGCTAAAGGACCCTGGTTCAAGAAGTCCCTTCTATTGACAATCGGCAAATATCTCTTATTATTGTCATTACGTGTCTGTAATCCACTATTTTGGTACTAATTGGTAAATAATACCGGGTGCGGCGAGTTGTTATGCGGACCGGTTGTCCGTATATAACTTCACCGCAGGGGAATGCCCCGCACGCCCGGCATCTATAAGCTTACTGAGTGCGCTCCGTGAAAGCGGCAATGCACCTGTATCGAGGGTAAGGTAATGGGTCTTACACTTGCGTCTATCGTTGCTCCGCTGACGGCCGATGTGTTCATGCGCGATTATTGGCCCCGTAAGTTCTACGCCACCACGGCCTCCAGTGACCGGTATCACCCTTTATACGAGATACCCGCCCTCAATTCTACCCCCTTGCTTCTGGACAAATACGCCTCTCCGGTGACGCTGTTGCGTCATGATGGCTTTCATACGCGGGTAGCCGATGGGCGCACCGCTCTCCCTTTCTACCGGCAAGGCTTTACCTGCTATTTGCGTGATGTTGCCAAATATGTGCCAGAATTGCAGCCAATCGTAGCCGGGTTGGGTCGGGAAATTGGTTTGCCTGGCAGCGAAATAAAGTGTGAACTTTTCTGCTCCACCGGCGTGTCCGGGGCCAGTATGCACAGCGATTATGATATCAACTTCCAGTTGATTTTGCGCGGGCATAAACGTTGGATGGTCGCCGCAAACGAAAATATCGTCAACCAGACGAGCATTTGTCTTCCTGACAGGCTCATGCCACCCGATTCCTTGCAGCGCAAACTGGCCCACACGTTGCCCTTCCCGGAAGAAATGCCAGATGATGCTATCACAATTGACCTGGAGGCTGGAGGAGCGGTCTTTCTGCCGCGTGGGTTCTGGCACCAGACGGAGGCGATTGGCGACTGCTTGAGCCTCAATTTTGTGGTCAAGGGTCCGCATTGGATATCCGTCCTTTGTCGTGCCCTGGAGAATGAGTTGATCAATGACGCCGCCTGGCGTGATTTTGCTTATGGCGTTTGTGGCGATGAGGCGCGGCGTCAGGAGGCTACCGCCTCGTTTGCGACGTTGCTGGCTTCTTTTCGGGAAACATATCTGCAAGGAGATTGCCAGGAACTGGCGGCATTGTTGATTGACAAAGGTTTTGCCGCCGGATAGGCTCCCGGTACGTCGCGCCTGAAATCCCCTAAATGTATCGTTCCGTAACGCGCTCCATGACAGAAAATCAACTGCCATTGCCGGTGGCATTGGCGCGGAAACGGGTAGGCGCTATCAAAGATTGGTGGTTGCTCAGCCGTTCTAACAGCCTGTTATGGCAGGTGGAAACAGAGTCCGGTCGTTTTGTTATCAAGCATCTGGCGGATCGTAGCTCTGATCCGTTGATGGAGCAGCGTATAGGCGAATGGTTGACGCCGGATCCCCTTTTTCGACCGATCAGATGGGTCGAATCCTGCGCTGATGGGACCTTCGTTGTGATTTCGGATTTTATACCCGGCGTCTCGTTAGACCAGGTGTTGGAAACGAATGCGTACACGCCGGCGGAAGCGATCCGATGGGGTGGCCAGATGCATGAGATGTTTGTGCGGCTGGGCGAATTGCCGGCACAATCCTTCGGCCAACCCGATATCAATGGAACAGGAGAAGCCGCTTCCTGGGGGGCGTTTTGGGACAGCTACTTGATGCGACAGCGACAAAAAGCGCCTCAGTTAGCCGCTCTGCGCTTTGATGCTCTCTATAATGCATTCAAACGCATCCAGAGACGCCTGGACCACGAGATTGCGCAGC
This sequence comes from Ardenticatenales bacterium, assembly GCA_020634515.1. Taxonomy (NCBI): domain Bacteria; kingdom Bacillati; phylum Chloroflexota; class Ardenticatenia; order Ardenticatenales; species Ardenticatenales bacterium. The sequence goes on from JACKBL010000011.1 coordinate 24,455, forward strand.
CGCGCCTTATTCCGGCTGACGTCAACAGTCGAAACTTCCTGGTGACTGACCCGCGGCGAAACCTGGTATTCGTGAATGTCCCCCTGGTTTGGCATGGCGACGCTGCCCACCCTTATGGCGAATCCCTGGTTCACCTTGACCAGACGCCGTTGTTGGAAACCCTGCTTTCATTGGCTGCCTATCCCGCATGGCGGTTGCACCTTTACGCCGCTTTGAATGCCTACGTGATTCTTGCTTACGTGGAACGGTTTGGCGGCCAACCGGTGCACCTGGCGACGCCGTGGGGCCGGAAACGGCCACTCCTCAACTTGTTAGATTGGCATCTGGAACAGGTCTCTGTTTCGTTGCCGTAGCGCAAGCTGTTAGTTCACCCGCTCACCGACAGGCGAATACCCTGTTACTGAAAAAACCGGGTTTTTCGATTGTTCGGCTGAAATTACCAGAGCGGTTCATGTGTAAAAACCCGGTTTTGGACCTTTTTTTTCAGTAGAGTCAAAACTGGGTTTCTAGCTGGTACTGTTATCGAAGGAGGAGTTTGTGTCCACCAAACAAGGCAGCAGATCTGGTGACAGGCTGGATGATTTCTGGCAGGCGAACGATGGGGAAGATTGGTGGAATGGCGGCGCACCCGTCCGTTTTCACCCGGAAGTGAACTTCGAAACTGCCACACACCGTAAAAATCACCAATCTAACGCGCCATTGGCCCTGTACGTTCATATCCCCTTTTGTCTGACCCGCTGCTATTTTTGTACCTTTACCGTGGTGGTCGGAAAACGGGTCAATGATGATCTGATTCAGGGTTATCTGCAGGCGCTGGAACAAGAATTGATCCATTATTCAGACATGCTGGCCCCCTTCGCGCCGCCCATTAAGACTATCCAGTTGGGCGGCGGTACCCCCTCAATGCTTACGGAAGAACAGTTACAATGGTTGCTTGACCGCATTCTGGCTCTTTTTAACTGCGCGGAACTGGAAGAAATCATTGTCGAAGGGTTCCCTTCCTCTGTTACCCAAAGCAAACTGGAAGCAATTGCCGCCTACCGGTGCGTTAAATTCAACATCGGTGTGCAAACGTTCGACGATATTGTGCTTGATTCCATTGGTCGCCGGCACGAAAAGGAACAGGCGATGGAGGCCATCGCGCAGGCGGTGAACGCCGGCCTGGCGTCGGTGGGTATTGATCTGATATATGGCTTACCATTCAGCACGCCTGAAGCTGTCGTGCGGGATGTTCGCCAGGCCGTGACGCTGGGCGTGGACCACGTCGCCCTGTACCCGTTGTGGATTTACCCCAAAACGACCCTCTTTAATCTGTGCCGGTCAGAGAAGATCTCCGTACCGACGTTGGAAAGCAGGCGCGCCCAGCTTTACGCCGGGGCGGACTCTCTGGCAGCGCATGGATTTCACCGGTATACGGCGTTTCATTACAGCCTCCACAACCAGACCCCGCATAACTATGGAACATGGCAGATGCGTGATCGTGACTGGCTAGGGGCGGGGCAGGGGGCTGTAAGTTACCTCAATGGTATCTTGTACCAGAATGACAAGAATATTGGCAGTTATATCCGCAAGGCGATGAACGGAGAAGAGTGTTCGGTTGAGGAAAGCCGGCTTTCGTTGGGTGAACGAATGGTGCGGGCGATGATATATGGGCTGCGCCTGCTGCCGATGCCGGTCGCCGAGTTCGCCCAAAAATATGGGCACGAGATGGAGGAGCTGTTTGATGAGGAGGTGATCGGCCTGGAGCGAACAGGAATGATCCAGCGCGTGGGCGGGGATATTGAGTTGACGCAGGAGGGCGTGCTCAACCTGGGCGTGATTGAAGATACCCTGGAACAGGTTCTGCGCCGTTATGGCATCGAGCCTGTCAGGGCGGCGAACCGGCAGCTTACTTCCGTGGAGCAGGTTTTCAGTGGCTGGTAAAGGAATGAGGGATAGCGAGCAAATGGACAATACAAGCGAGACAAACGTGTACGACCGGCGGCTGGGGCAGCTTTATGATTATTCGCCTGCCTTGTCGAGACGGCTCAACCACCCGGCGGTCGATTTCTATGTTGAGGAGAGTTTGCGCGCCGGCGGCCCTGTGTTGCACGTTGGCGTCGCCAGCGGCAAATATACGCTGCCGCTGGCGCGGGCCGGCCTCGATGTGATTGGGATTGACATTTCCGCCGATATGCTGGATGTCGTGCGCGGTAAGCTGGCGCATGAGGAGGAAGTCGTGCGGCAGCGGGTGCGGCTCCATGAGCAGGATATGCGGGCCATGCAACTGGATGCGCGTTGCCAGACGGTCATTATGCCTGGCAACATCTTCTTGCTCAACCTGACAGTTGAGGATCAGTTGAAGACGCTGCGCGGCGTGAACCATCATCTGGTGGAAAATGGCACGCTCATTATTGAGGCTTTTACACCCGATCTGATGCTTATCGCCGGGGCCAGGTCCAGGCGTTCGCCGCGGCAATTTGAATTTACTATCCCGGAAACGGGTGAGCGTTTCTTGTGTAATCGAACCATAGAAGTAGATCAGTTTCGACAACTGCTCCATCATCACCTGATTCATGAAAAGATCGAGCCATCGGGGCGCCTGGGAGAGCGGCATCTGACGGTGTTGACGTATCGCTACGTTTTTCCCTGGGAACTTATCCATTTGCTGCGCGTGGCGGGATTTGTCGTCAGGCATTGTTATGGAGATTTCGAGTCCCGAAAACCGAAATCGAAATATGATGGTTACCAGGTGATCGTGGCCGAAAAGTGCTGCGAAGCTGATCAGGTTTCATGAGATGGCGATGATTCTGGTCCAGTCGCATTGCGGCGGCGTGTTGATTGAATCCGACCGGGAAACGGTGGACACGCTGGGCGACTTGTGTCACGATTTCCTGGCGGTGTCTACGGTTGCCGGTCATTCAGATACGCGGTGGCCGAGCGTGATCGGCGTCGCCACGGCGCCGACTGACGGGGATTGGGAACGCGTTGTCTATGCATCTGACCATGAGCTGGCGCGGACCCTGTTTGTGGATCATGCCGGGCGGAGAATATTGGTTCCTGGCCCACCGGGTCCCTGGCGAACGCTGCACATGTTGCGGGCGGTGCGAAATATTTTGCGTTGGGAGGCTTATGTGGCCGGCGATCTTTTTCTACATGCCGGCATGATCGCCATCAACGACCGCGGTGTTGTCTTCTCCGGGGCCAAACGAACCGGCAAAACGACCGCCATCCTCGCCGGCCTGCTGTTTGCCGGCACTCGCCTGGTGGCCAATGACGCGCTGACCGTACGCGAAGAAGGGGGACGGTTGATTGGATACGGTTGGCCGCGGAGCATTACCGCGCGTCGAGAGACCCTGCTGGCATTGCAAGAATGGATGCCGGAACTGATGCGGCGGCTACCGTATGGCGCCCATCCTACCAATTCCTGGCCCGGTCCGCACAACGAGGCGCAGGATGTGACACATGCCGAGAATGTGCCGCGCACCGTCTGGCTTTATCCCGCGGAGTTGATGCAGGCGGTTGATGCCGGCATCAGCAAAGGCGCCCCATTAACGGCGATCGTTTTCCCCCAGTTTGACGACGCAGTCCACGAACCGGTGTTAGAGCTGCTGGACGAGGCGACGGCGCAGACGTTGCTCGCCGCCAACGTGGAATCAAAGGCCGTTTACTTCGATGAATTTCTTGACCGGTGGTATCGTGACACGGGAGTCGCGCGGCGGCGGCAATTGCAGGATCGTGTGTTAAGGACGATCCCTTTTTATCGCCTGCGCCAGAATATGTCCTGCGCACGTGCAGCGGCCTTGTTGGTGCGCGAAACCGTTGGCGGAGGATTGGTTCATGGGCAAAGCTTTGTTGATTGATCTAGATGGCGTGATACGGACCTGGCGCGTTGACCCTGCCGTGCCGGCAGAACGGGCTGTGGGGCTGCCCGCGGGCAGTATTCAGAAAGCGGCCTTTTCGCGTGACTTGCTGCTGCCGGCAATTACCGGTCAGGTATCCGATCCCCAGTGGCGACGACAAATCGCGGCCCGCTTGCAGGCTGAATACCCGGATGTCGATGCCGAACGGGCGGTGCAGCTCTGGTCTTCCTCTTCGGGGGAGGTGAACAAAGAAGTGGCGGCGCTGGTGCGGGAATGCCGGCATAAATCCTCCGTCATCCTCATTTCCAACGCCACCTCCCGCCTGTCTGACGACCTGCGGCGGTTGGGCATTGACGACCTGTTTGACCACGTGATCAACTCTTCGGATATCGGCTACATCAAGCCACAAAAAGAGATATTTGAGGCCGCCTTGCGCCATGTGGGCGCAACGACAACAGACCCGTTTTTCGTGGACGACAAGGCGGAACACGTCGCCGCCGCCGAGGCTACAGGAATAGCGGGTCATGTATTCCGCGACGTGGCCTCGTTACGGGAAAACCTGCGCCATCATGGGTTGATCTGACGCGGAAGTGTAGCACACTCGCGCAAACTACAGACTACAAGTTGCAAGAAAGGCGCGTCGCATCCTATTACTGGAGTTTGGCGAATGCCACATAGGGTGATCGGAGTCCAGGCTTTAGCCGGGTCCCCCCCCTATGTGGACCGGCTGAAGCCTTCACGCCAAAAACGCCAGAGTCCAGCCTATTATTCCTTATGTCCTATTATTTGAGCATAGAGCTGACTGACCTGGTTGCCAGGAAGGTCCGCTGGAGAGAAAAAGCGAACAGCAAAGAACCGCCGCCGGTTGAATGGTTGGGAACGGCACAATCCGCCACGGATCCGCCTGGTGGATATGTGGTGATGGTCAATGACACGGGCGAAGTTGAGCGATCCCTGCCGTTGTGGGGACCGGAGGGGATCCTGGTCGATCAGGGATGCTTGCTCGTTGCCTGCCCGTGGGATATCAAAGTGATTTCTCTTGATTTGTCCCAAATGCACCGGGTTTTATCCGGCCCCTGGTGCAATTACCTGCATTCGCTCCGACGCTCCCATCGTGGCCTGCTGGTCGCGGCCACCGGTATTGACGCAATTGTGGAAATCTCGCGCGAAGGTGAACTGCTTTGGGCGTGGTGGGCTACGGAACAAGGTTTCCGCACCGATTTCCTGGGTGGAGAACGCCGGCTTGACAAAGAGATGGACCATCGCGGCCTCAAATATGATACCAAAACGCACACCACGCACGTGAACTCCGCCGTAGAGTTGCCGGATGGCTCCCTGTTGGCCACGTTGTCCCATCAAGGATACCTGGTACGCATTGATAGAAAGACGGGCCGACATTCAACCTTATTGGAAGATCTGGGGCGGCCCCATTGTGTGCGCGTTTTTGATGAACGGCATATTACGGTCGTGGACACGCGCGCCGGCGAGGCTCTGTTGGTCCGGTTGGATCGCCATTATGCCCGTGCCCGTGTTGCCGGCAAAATCCAGACAGAAACAACCTACTTGCATGACGCCCATTTTGACGGCAAGACGTGGTTACTCGTCGATGGCTTGCATTCCCGCGTCTTCCACGCCGACGCTGATGGCCGTATGATTCGCGTTGACAATTTCGACGCAGACTGGGGCCTCTACGAGGCGATACCGAGTACCCATTGAGAGAGATGTACCAGGAAAACACCGTTGCTTTATTTGAAGAAAGGCTGCTCCAGGAGATTGGCCGTGCCAGAGAGGCGAAGCGTTGTACGCAGTATGTGACGGCGATGCCGGCAAACCTCTCTGTTTCATTTAGCTCTGATGCCTGCGACCATGATTGGATAACGGACTACCTGCGCCCCTTCTTGTTCGTCCCGCCCGTGCCGATTGTGGCCCCGACCTGGCGTGTCTTTTTTGCCGCGGCGTCGGCGGACATCTGGACGGCGATTGATTATTTCTTCCATAACCCGCCGCCAGAGATGGAGAAGCAATCTTACGTCGATGGTGATGTGAAGATTTTGCGCTTTGCCAGCGGCCAGATGCGCGTTTTCATTCAGTTCGTCTATGACAAGCTTTATCAGGTTGTGTCCGTTTGCGGCAACGAAATAGTTGTCTTCGCGCCCGAAAATGACGCGGAACGTTTTCTGTTTGTGCCCATGCGCGTGATCCGCAATTTGCTGACCCTGGATGCTCGAAACCAGGGCCGGCTCCACCTGCACGCCAGCGGCGTTATTTACAAGGAGCGGGCTTTCTTGTTTCTGGGAGAGAAGTTTGCCGGCAAAACAACCCTGCTGCTGACGTTACTTGATCGATTTAATTGCGCTTTCCTCACCAATGACCAGGTACTCGTTGACCCCGTGAGCGGCGAGGTGACGGGTGTTCCTCTGGCGGTGGGCGTGCGCCGGACAACGCTCGCCATGTTTCCTGAACTGGTCGATTACGCCCAGATGCATACCTTGCTCCACCACAATCACAATCGCAAATATAAAGGGGAAAAGCTGGTTTTTGCCCCGGCGGAAATCGGACACGCTTTTGCGTCGCCCCTGTTTGCTGGCGCGAGGCTGGGGGGCATATTCCTGATTCAGTTGGATTTGAACGCGGATAACCTGGCGCTATCGACGCTCACGGAAACAGACGCCGCTGCTCTCTTACAGCACAATGCTTTTTATACCGTTTCGGAAAATCAACCGTTTTGGGATGAGTATTGCCGGAACGGGGAGGATGTGGGCGACGTATGCCGGCAAATAGCCGCCAGCTACCCGGTGATGAGGATTCATCACAACAGCCTGGTGCTGGAGCAACTGATCACGCTGTTTGAGAAATGGTTGCGGACATGACACAGAACGTCTTACCGACAACGGGCATTCACTTGTTGGGCAATCTGCTTGATTGCGACCGGCAGCAGTTGGCTCACTATCGGCAGCCGGAACTACAGCGGTTGATTTCCGACCTCTTGCGGGAAACGGCGCTGCAAGAACTGGGCAGCTACTACTACCAATTTGAAGGTGGCGGCGGCGTCACCGGCGTCTCTGTCCTGGCTGAATCCCATATTGCCATCCATACCTGGCCGGAATTAAGCTACGTGACGCTAGACATCTACGTCTGCAATTATCAAACGCACAACACGCACAAGGTTGGTTACATTTTTGATAAATTGGTGCAGGCGTTTCGCCCTAAAAACGTGGTGCGAAATGAAGTGGTCCGCTAACCGGAAAAGCAACTCATCCAGAGGGGCAACGCAGTTCTGAATGTCGTTTTCATCGCCCGGCGCGCGGAAAAAGGATGCCGCGCCCGTCCAGTTACAACCAGGCAATACAACCAGGAAAGGAAAGGAATTGAATGACGATACGGTATGCGGAGATTTCGGACGCCGATGTGCGTCGCATGGGCTATGTGGATTTTGTGGCTTTCCTGGGGGAGACTAACCGTCCGCCCGGCGGGAAAAACGCTGTGCGCATCTTGTTGCAAAACGCATTTGTGACGAAAGACAGCAAGGTCCTGGATGTAGGTTGCAACACCGGCTACTGCTCTTTTGAAATGGCCCACCTGGCAAACTGCCACGTGACGGGCATTGACATCAATCCGCGGATGATCGAGACTGCCAACACGTTCCGCGCCCGCGAGACCCCGTTCTATCAAGAGCGTCTCGTGTTCGAGACGGTGGATGGAATGCGTATGCCCTACGCGGACAATTCGTTTGACCTGGTGATGAGTGGCGGTTCAACCGCGTTCATCGCCCAAAAAACAGCCGCTCTGCAAGAGTATAAACGGGTCTGTCGTGACTGGGGTTTTGTGGGAGATATTAACTTCTTCTATCATACGCTGCCGCCTGCGCGACTGATTCAAGAATTGAACGACATGATGTCAACCGATATCCAACCGTGGGGTTTGTCCTATTGGACTGAATTGTACGCCGCGGTGGGGCTGGAGCAGTTCTATATCCATGAGGGCATGATGCGCGAAGTCAGTGACGCGGAGCTGGATGCGTACTGCCGGTACATGGCAGCCCGCAGGCAGTTTTCCGCCGAAGTGGAGCGGGCGGTATTTGAGAAGTGGCGACAGATCATGGTTCTCTTTAATGAGAATCACCGGTATCTGGCTTATGGCGTGTTCGTTTATCGCAAGCGTCCGTACGAGGAAGAAAGAACCCTTTTTGGATTGTGAGGGGCGTTATGAGGCGACCAGAAACGTTGATTTTGCCGGCATTCACCCCCCGTCTGCCGCCCTCCCCAGAACCTGCGCCTGCCCCGCCCCTCCCCGAAGCGGATCGGCGGGAAACGGACGTCTACGGACGGGAACTGACGCACACCGATCTGCTGCTGGGCGCCGGCACGGACAATCTTCTCCTGCGGCGCATTGCCGCGCAGTATAAAATTGGCCCCATTCGCGGATTCTCTTATCCCGCGGTGGTCACCACTACCAGTCGCAAAGCTATCATCCATACTACCGACGGCGCTTACTTCTTGAAAGAAAAACCAGACTACTGCGCCGATCCCCTCTCTATCACCCTGGCAACCGGCTTTCAACACTTCCTGGCGGAACGCCTGCCCTTTGTGCCCCGGATCATCCGAACCAGAGACAACGGTTTCTTTGTCCCGGCAAACGGGCGTAAATATGTCTTGACCGTTTTTCAGCCCGGACGCATGTTTCGCGGCGCGGATGCGGATATCGAGATGGCCGCTGCCGCCCTGGCCTGGATGCACAACGCCGCCGCCGAATTCGCCATCCCGGAAACGTATCCGCGCAAATCATCCTATGATGAAACCCGCTTCTTCTGGCAACGGGCGTACGATCTGGCCGGCTCCGCGCGGGCGCTGGACAAGGAGCCGGCGATGATGGGGCTACGCGCTTTCATGGAACAGGCGGGGGATAAGGCGTCGCCCGATGCCGGCATTCGCCACCTGATCACCCACGGCGACTACTCCCCCCTGAACCTGGTTTTCTCCGCCACCGGCGTGGCCGCCGTCAACGATTTCGACAACTGCGACCATCACCCGCGCGTGCGCGACCTGGCGGAAGCGATGCTCACTTTCTCCGATGGGGTGAGTTATGCCGGCAACACCTCTAACTTGCGTCGGCCCATCGCCACGCGATACGACCGCGAAAAGGCCCGCCTCTTTTACCACACCTACCAGGCCCACACCCGCTTCCCGCTCAGCGACGCGGAAAAACGCCTGGTCACCGGGGAAATGATCTTTATCTGGATTGAACTGATGTGCCTGGGACTTGTGCGCGGCGATTTCAACTACCACGATGTGTTTAACTCTCTTTCGATGGGCAAATCCATCACCACGATGACGCCTCAAATAACGGATGCTGTATGGTAAACCAGACAAGAACCAGGTTGACTGACTGGCATCTGGCCGGGTTGCTGGACGAAGCCGCGGCCAACTATGCAACGCGCCCTTTCTTGCTAGATGGACGGCAAACCCTTACCTATCAGGAGGCAATCACGCAAGTAAACGGCGTTGCTCACTGGCTGCGGCAGAACGGGGTTCGCCGGGGCGATCGTGTCCTTATCGTCACGATGAATCGTATCGAAGCGATATTGATCGCCTTTGCCGTAGCCCGCCTGGGTGGTATCTTCACCATTTTGAATAACCAGGTTAAACCCGCGGGGCTACGCCAGGTTCTGAACCAACTCGATCCCGTACTCATGGTGCTCGACCGTTCAACGGCCAGCCTCACGGCGGAAATCTCCCATGCCGCGCTTGTCTGGGTCGGCGAACAGAGGCCGGCAACGGCGATCCCGTTTGACGATCTGGCCCGATTCCCCGCCGCAGCCCCCCGCGATTTCCCCGGCATTGACCTGGACCCGGCCTGCGTCCTCTTCACCTCTGGCTCAACCGGACAGCCGCGGGGCGTTGTCATCAGCCATGACAATTTTCGCTTTGCTGCGCAGGCTATTCAGGAACGCCTGGCCTATCGACCGGATGATATCGTGGGCCTGTTCCTGCCGCTGTCTTTTGATTATGGTCTGTACCAGGTGTTTCTGGCAGCCCTGGCGGGGGCCGCTGTTTTTGTGGCTGACGCGCAGCTTGCCGGCATTGAACTCCTCGCCACGCTGCAACAATACGACATTTCGGTGTTGCCGGGGGTGCCGTCTCTGTTTGCCGGCATGCTCAAACTCCTCCGGCGTCACCCCCGCGCCCTGCCCTGCCTCAGAAGCGTGACCAATACCGGCGCGCACCTGCCCGCGACCACTATCGAAGGACTTCAGCGACTGTTCCCCCAATTGCAGATCTTCGCCATGTATGGCCTCACCGAATGCAAGCGCGTGGCGATCCTGCCGGCGACGGAACTGAACACCCGGCCCGGTTCCGTCGGACGCCCCCTGCCGGGCACGGAAGTGACCATCATCGACGAACAGCAGCGGCCTGTGATGCCGCGCACCGTCGGCCAACTTGTCGTCCGCGGGCGGCACGTCACCCTGGGCTACTGGCAGGCGGAGCAGGAAACGCAACACCGTTTCCGCCGACGGGCGGATGGTACGCGAGAGTTGTATACGGGTGATCTCTGCTGGCTGGATGAAGAAGGATACCTGTATTTTGTCGGGCGCAACGACGAACAACTGAAACACAAAGGTTATCGCCTGCACCCCCTGGATGTGGAAACCGTGGCCTGCCGTGTATCCGGCGTGATGGAAGCGGGCCTGGCGCTGGCGGAGCCGGATGATAAACTCGTTCTCTTTGTCACGCTGTCTGACCCCGCAATCACCGCCCGCGACATCCTCCTGGCGCTGGAGGAGGAGTTGGAGACGTATAAGGTTCCCGACAGCGTGCGTATTTTGCCCCGGATGCCGAAGACGCCTAACGGCAAACTGGATAGAAAGGGGTTGCGGAACCTGTTATGATTAACGCCGATTTTGCCACAAAACTATTGGCCGAATTTGGTTCCCCGCTGTACGTGTATGATGCGGACGAGATCGCCTGCCGGGCCGGCGCATTGCGGGCCGCGCTGCCGGAGGATGCCTTTCTGCTTTACTCGCTGAAAGCGAATCCGCTGCCTGCCGTGGGCCGTCTGCTACATCAGCAGGGATACGGCGCGGAAATCTCCTCGTCCGGTGAACTGGACGCGGCGCTGGCGGCGGGTTTTGCGCCGGACAAAATCCTGTACACAGGCCCGGCGAAGACGACGGGCGAAATTCGTGCGGCGCTGGCCGCCAATGTGACGCTCTTTTCCTGTGAATCGTGGTCTGATCTGGATCGTCTGGCCGCAGAGGTCGATCGGCCTGTACGTGTTTTGCTGCGCGTTAATCCGCCCGCGCCGCCGCAAGCGCAACTGGCGATGTCCGGCGTCGCCAGTCAGTTCGGGTTTGAGCCGGGCGATCTGGTGGTGGAACGATTGCGTTTGCTGCCGCCAACGTTACGGATTGCCGGCATACACATCTACTACGGCTCGCAAATCGCCACCGTCGCCGCGCTGTCCGCGGCGATGGAGATGGCCTTGCGGACGGCGGAATCACTGGCCCAGAGCCTGGATCTCCCGCTGCAAATTCTGGATATTGGCGGGGGCTTCCCCGCACCCTATGCAGTAACCGGCGCGGAAGTCGATCTCACCCCTTTGCGCGACCACGTCCTCAGGTTTCGTCAACAGGGACCGCGCACGTCTGGGGCTGCCCTGTGGTTTGAATCGGGACGATACTTGAGCGCCTCATCTGGCGCGTTACTGTCCACGGTGATGGCGGTGAAGGCCGGGAAAGAAGGGCGGACGTTTGTGGTGCTGGATGCCGGCATCAACTGCCTCGGCGGCATGGCAGGTCTGGGCCGCATTTTTCGCCACCTGGTTCAGATCATCCCCTTGCGCCCTCCCGCCGACGCCGAAGAGAAAACGGTGGACATTGTTGGCCCCTTGTGCAGTCCGCTCGATTACCTGGCTCGTGACGTGAAGACGCCCCCTCTCGCTCCCGGCGACGTGGTAGCTATCCCGAATGTGGGAGCCTATGGATTGACTGCCAGCCTGGTTCATTTTCTCAGCCGACCTGCCCCGGTCGAGGTCGTCTATCGCGGCCACCAGGTCCTGGACAGCTATCAAATTCAAGCGCGGCACAAGCGCATATCGATGGATGAATCCGCCGTGGGATCGTAACGGCGGTTCACCCTGTCTTATCGCAGGAGAAATCAGATGCAGAACGCGGTCACGACGACCACTATGGACAGACTTCTTCCTATTCTGCGCCGTCATCTTAGATTGTCAGAAGCAACGGAACCTTTTCCCGTCGAGGAAAAACTGAATCGCATGGGCCTGGACTCTTTGAGCGCCATCAACCTGCTGCTCGACCTGGAGGACGGGTTTGATATCGTCTTCCCGGATGCCATGCTAAATGGGGAAACGTTCCGCACCGCGCTCACGCTAGGCGACGCTATCGATCAGCTACTCGGACGATAACCATGATCCCACCTACGGAGCTTTTGCAACGAAGTCGGGAGATCGGCCAGAATGTGTTGGCCCGGTGGGCCGCGGAAGTGGACGAATGCGGCCGGTTTCCCACGGAAAGCGTGGCCGCCTTGCACGAAGGCGGGTTGATCGGCTTTTTTGTGCCCGCACGCCTGGGCGGCCTGGAAGGAGACACGCGCACGTTCTGGCAAATCGCGGCCATTCTGGGGGAATCTTGCCTGTCAACCGCTTTGATCTGGGCCATGCACGGGCAGCAGGTCGCCACCCTGGCCGAACACGCCGCGGAAGAACATGCCGGCATTCTGGCGGATGTGGCCCGGCGCGGCAGCCTGGTGGCCTCTGTAACCACTGAATATGGTAAGGGGGGGGATCTGTTCACTTCCCGCACGCCGCTGCGCGAGGAACCCGGCGGTCTGCGCCTCTGCCGCGCTGCGCCTATTGTAAGTTATGGTGCGGAGGCGGAGTTTTACCTGATCACGATGTTGCGCGGAGAGGGGATGCCGGCAAATGACGTTTGTCTGGCCCTGGTGAAACGGACGGATGGCCAGATAAGTGTGGCCGGGGAGTGGCAGGCGATGGGGATGCGGGGTACTGCCAGCGTGCCCATGTCTTTTGACGTGCATATTGGCCCGGAACGCCTCATCGGCCGCGCCTTCCGGCAGATGGCCTTGCAGACGATGGTTCCCATTGGTCACCTCGGCTGGGCGGCAGCCTGGTTCGGCGCCGCCCGCGGGGCCTGTCGCCGTTTCGTCGGGCAGTTGCGCCGAAGTAGCCAGGGTCGGCAAAAACTAAAATCCGACCTCTTTATCCACCGCCTGGCTTCTATCAGGGTTTCTCTTGATCTGATGGAATCGATGATCTATCGCCTGGCAGACCAGTTGGAACAATGGAAGCGAGACGACGCACCTCCCGCGATGTACGAAGACATCACCTTCAATATCACTCTGAATAATCTTAAGATAGCTTCCTCCCAGTTGGCTTTTGCGGTGTCCGACGGCCTGCTGGAATTGAGCGGCTTAAGCCAGGGATACCTGAAAGGGGATGCGCTGGGGCTTGAGCGCACCTTCCGTGATCTGCGCTCGGCGGCGTTGATGTATCACAATGATCGCTTGATGGCGGCAAATGGTAAATTGATCCTGGTTGAGCATTCATCTATGCAAGGTGTCTGGCAATAAAAAGGCGTTCAGGCGCGTTCTGCTTTGATTGAGAAGATCCATGATTGACGTGATTCGTCCCCCTAGATTGCAGCCAGGCGACATGATCGCCGTTTTTACGGCTTCCGATCCGTTGACGCCGGAGGTGTGGCAGTGGGTGGAACGAGGTATAGAACAACTGCGGGCGATGGGTTTTGGTGTCGTTACCGGCCAGACGCTGTTCCGGCAGCATTATTACATGGCCGGAACGCCCGCCGAACGATGGCAGGATCTGCGACAGTTTGTTTGCGACGAACGGGTGAAAATGATCATGACGGCCATGGGGGGCGAAAATGCCAATCAACTCCTGCCCCTGCTGGATTACGAACTCATCCGCGCCCATCCGAAGATCATCACCGGGTACAGCGACCCAACTGTATTGCTGAATGCGATTCAGACGCGGGCCGGCCTGATCACGTTCTATGGGTTTCACGCGGCTTCTTTTGATCCGTTGTGGCCCTGGTTTGGTCAGTATGACAGAACCAGCTTTGCGCAGCTCTTCCTGGAAGGGAGCACACCACTGCGTATTCAGCCCGCCGCCGATCGCGAGACCTGGCGCGGCGGCGTGGCTGAAGGGGCGTTTGTCGGCGGTTGTCTCAGCGATGTGCGAAAATTGCTGGGAACCCCCTATGAACCAGATTGGCGCAACAAAATTCTCATCCTGGAGGATGTGCAGAAGAAGCCGCAGCACCTGGATGTCGCTCTCACGCACCTGAAACAGGCGGGTGTTTTTGCCGGCATCAACGGCCTGCTTCTGGGTAAGTTCCATGATTGTGTCGATTCCACGCACACAGATTGGAATCCTCCCCTGTCGCACCTTTTTCTGTCCATTACAGAAGAATTCCAATTTCCTATCTTGAAGACGGAAGAGTTTGGTCATTTCTCGCATATCTGCCCAATCCCCCTGGGATGCCTGGGAAGAATAGACGCCACAGCGCAAACGATAGACGTTCTCGAACCCTACCTGGAATGGTGATCAAATCCACTGGCCTGAATCATCCCATTTGGGCCGTCGAGCAAGACGTTCGACCTACCGATTGACGAAGGAAAAATATGACTGCCGGTATGCACCCCCCCCACACACATTCTGCCAACGGGATCGCCCCCCCTAAATCCTGGACGCGCCCGAAAGCGCAATATCGAGAAGCCTTGCTTCACCCCTGGTACCGGGCGCTCTTTGAAATAACGGACGCCTTCTTTTATGCTACAGTCGATTTCTTCCAATCCCGCAAGTTTATGGCATCCCTGCTGCCCATCACCACCAATGCCATTTCCAGCCCGATGGGCCTGGGCAGCGATTCCCTCCCGGTGCAGGTGGAAGTAGGCGGCGTGCCCGTCTACCTGGCGGATTCGATGCAGTTTATGCTGGAGTACAGCCTGCGCATTCACCCCCGCTGCCAGGGCGTCTATTACATCATGCCATCCTTTCGCGGCGAAGAAATGGACCAGCGCCACCTGTGCCAGTTCTTCCACAGCGAAGCGGAAATCGTGGGAGGCTTGCCGGATGTCATGAAACTCAGCGAAGCGTATCTGCGGCACATAAACGCATTTATGCTTGAGCACGTGGCCGAAACGATCGCCGCCATTGTTGGCTCCACAACGCATATCGAAAACACGTTATCCCGCGGCGCGGCTTTTCCGACTATCAGCTACCAGGACGCCATCGCGGAGCTAAAAAAAGATGCCGGCCACGTCACACACGTCGTTGCCGATTGGATGAAGATTACGTCCGCGGGGGAACAAGAACTGCTCCGTCGCCACGGCGACTTTATCTGGTTGACCCATTTCCCGCACCAGATCGTGCCCTTCTACCAGGCGATTGACGAGGAAAACCCGCATCTTTCGTTGTCGGCTGATTTACTTGCCGGCATCGGCGAAATCCTGGGTTCGGGCGAACGCCACCGGTCGGCGGCGCAGGTACAGCAAGCGCTCCAGACACACGAAGTCGATGCCGAGCCGTACGCATGGTACATCGACATGAAAAACATCCTCCCGCTGCGCACTGCCGGATTTGGCCTGGGCATGGAACGGTACATATTGTGGCTGTTGCAGCACGACGATATTCGTGATTGCCAGATTCTTTCGCGTGAGAATGGTAATAATGATTACGTATGAAACAGGTGATGTTTCACCCGGCAGCGGCGCGACCCGCTGATCACACGCTTCTCCAGTGCGTCGCACACTGACAGAGATGAACAGAAGGAACAAGTGCGGAAATGACACAAATCACATTACCCGATTTTACCTTAGGGCCAGAATGGGCCTTGCTGGAACTGGCCTGTTGGGGGTTGCGCACGGAAAAAGAACAACAGATGTTTGATGGTCTCCTACAATCCGACGCCATTCATTGGGGAGAGGTCCTTGAGCAGGCGGTCCGACACCGCATAATGCCGTTGCTGGCCTATTGCGTGACGACAAGCACACATAAAGACGCCGTCCCCATGGAGGTCAAGTACCATCTTTATGAAGTCCTGGACGTCAATCGACACAAAATGACCCTGCTTTACCAGGCCATCGTGGAAATAATCCAAAACCTGCGGGAGGCCAACATCCGCTTCGCCTGTACCAAGGGGATCAGCTTCTCCATCACTTTATATGCCGGTCAGGGCAGCCGCAATCTCAATGACGTAGACATTATGATTCTGGCAAAAGATCGTGGCAAGGTGATGGAGATCATGGACCGCCTGGGATACGAGACCGGCCTCTACTCCTACGTCACCGATCGCGTCGAGCCGCTACCCCGCCGCCAGATGATCACCTACAAATTGAACCCAGACCACATTCCTACGCTTTCACGACAAACGCACGATCCCATCGTGCGCTTTGTGAAGGCTGATTTTGCCAACAGCCTGACATGGACCGGCAGCAACATCGATATTCCCGTCGAACGGGCGCTGGCGCAGACGATAGAATATCCCATTCCCGGATTCTCAGACGTGACGATGCCTTTCTTCCTGCCTGAGTACCAGTTCATCTTTACAGCGCTGCATCTGTTTCGTGAGGCGTGGAAAGAGCAGCGATGGCAATCCCTGCGCGGGAAAGATGTAAACCTTTCCAAGTTTGCCGACATCTGGCGACTCTGGCACATGTACCCCGACGAATTGCAGAGCGACGCTTTTGTCCGACTGCTGCAAGAGTTTGAGATTGTCCCCGCCATCCTGTGGGTGCTCTACCACGCCGATCAGGCGTGGCACATGAACAGCGTCGCTACGCTTGGCCTGGAGGACCAGGTTGATATGACCTGGCTGAATACCGCTTCCGCGCCGGGGAACCGCGTTTATCAATGGCGGGGCACGATGCGCGAACGCCTGCATTGCAAGGTGCGCCGCGATCTATTTGACCCGCGGCCGGTTGCGTTGCCTACTCCGGTGATTGGCGTCTGACCGGAATCTGACTGATGATGGAACTCTATCTTGTCCGCCATGCGCAGGCGACCAACAACGTCGTTGGCGCCCCGTTTACGTATGAGCCGTCGCTTACTCCCTGGGGCGCACGACAGGCCAAATCGCTGGCTCAATATCTGGCTGACAACGCCTTGCCCCATCTGGCTAAACGCACCCCACGAGAGCGGTTGGCTGACGAGGGGCGAACCGGGTTTGCCATCACCCATTTGTATTGCAGTCCTATGTGGCGCTCTCTGCAAACCGCGGAAATCCTGGCTCCCCTATTGAAGCTGACGCCGGAGGTGTGGATCGACATTCACGAGCGCGGCGGCGCGTGTCCCGAAGATGGCGGGGGGGCGTATGCCGGCAAATCCCGACAAGAAATCCAGGCGCACTTCCCTTCATTCCTCCTCCCGGCAGGCATTACAGAACACGGTTGGTGGTTCCGAGAGACAGAAGACGCGGCCCTGTGCGCGGAACGAGTGCGCCGGGTGGCGACGTCATTGCAGGCGCGAGCGCAACAGGACGAGCGCATACTCCTGGTTTCACATGGCGCTTTTGTTGATGGCCTGATCAAAGTCCTATCCGGCGCTCCCCTGTCCGATCAATTCGCCTATCACCACTTCAACACCGGCATAACACGTATTGATTTCCGCCCGGATGGGGTCTACATCTTGTACCTTAATCGCGTCGAACACCTGACGCGACTTTACCGGCTGAGCCAGATGTTTCGTCAAGAGTGAGGCGTCCTGGCGGTTGTTTCTCCCCCAGGCAGCGAGAACAATCATGTGGAATACGATCAGAAGAATCATTCGAACACAACGTGAAGCGCCGCCTATTTTGCCGGCACCGCGCGACGCCAACATGCCCCTCTCCTTCGCCCAGGAACGGCTATGGGTGTTGGACCAACTCGTCGTCGATCGCTCCGCCTATCACGTCTCCAACCTCACGCGTTTACAGGGTCCGCTGCGGCCCGATCTCCTCGCCCGCAGCGTGCGGCAAGTTGTCCGGCGACACGAAACGTTGCGCACCACCTTTGTTGAGCAAGACGGACAACCCGTTCAAATCATCCATCCGGACCTTGCATGCGCCTGGACTTTCCAGGACTTCCGTCATCTGCCTCAGGAAGAACGAGAACAACACGCCCGTCAATGGGCCGTCGCCGAATTACGGCAGCCGTTCGACTTAACGACCGGGCCGTTGTTGCGCGTATCCCTGCTGCAACTGGCTGCGCAGGAATATGTCTTGATCTTCACCATGCACCACATCATCTCCGATGGCTGGTCAATCGGCATCCTCAAAGAAGAGGTCAGCGCCCTGTACGCCGCCTTTTTGCATGACCGTCCGGACCCGCTGCCTGAATTACCTATTCAATACGCGGATTTCGCCAGTTGGCAACGGGCCTGGCTGCAAGACGCAGTGCTGGAGGACCATCTGGCGTACTGGAAGCGCAAATTGACAGGGTTTTCCCCCCTGCTGGAGCTACCCACCGACTTCCCGCGCGTGCCCCGCCAGGAGATGCACGGGAAACGGCTGTACTTCTCCCTGCCGGAGGAACTGAGCCAGGCGATCCGGAACCTGAGTCAGCAGCAGTCGGTGACCACGTTTGTCACCATGCTGGCTGCGCTCAACGTGCTTTTCTTTCGTTACACCGGCCAGACGGACATCCTGATCGGGGTGCCCGCTTCCAGCCGCAATCATAACCTGCTGAAGAAGCTCATTGGCATCTTCGTGAATACGCTCGTCTTGCGGTCCGACCTGTCCGGCGACCCCCCTTTTCTGCAATTATTACACCAGGTACACGAGACTTCGACGGGGGCGTTGGCGCACCAGGATGTGCCATTTGAGCAGGTGGTGGAAATGATGCAGCCGGCGCGGGAACTGGCGAACTCCCCCCTTTTTCAGGTGATGTTTGCCTTTCAAAACGCGCCCAGGAGCGGATTGAGCCTGCCGGATGTGGAGGCGGGTTTCTTCTTGCGCGAGCGCGAAACGACCGTCTTTGACATGACGCTGCTCATGTGGGACGTTGATCAGGCGTTGCAAGGGGCGGTGGAGTATGACGCCAGCCTGTTCCGTGACGACACGATCTCGCGCATGCTCGCCCACTTCCAGGTGTTACTGCAAGCCATCGTGACGACGCCGAACGTCGCCATATCCCGCCTGCCTCTCCTGACATCCCCACAGCGAGAAGAACGCCTTTCTCAAGCGACGGTGACCAGAGTGACCCATCCGGCCCAGACGGTGCTCGATCTATTTGTCGCTCAGGCCAGGCGCGCGCCGCGGGCAATTGCCGGCATTTCCCCCACCGACACAATCACCTACGCCAGGCTGGATGCACAGGCGAATCAACTGGCGCGCCAGTTGCGGAAACACGGCGCGGGGCCGGACGTACTCGTTGGCCTGTGCGTCAATCGTTCCTGCCAGATGCTCGTCGGTCTGCTTGGTATCCTGAAAGCGGGCAGCGCCTACGTGCCCCTGGACCCCGATTATCCCCAGGCCCGCCTCTCCTTCATGGTCGAAGACAGTGGTCTGTCAATCCTCGTAACCGGCGGAAATAACGCCGCCGACCTTTTCCCTGACTATGCCGGCAGCCTGATTGACCTCGATGCCGATTGGCCGCGTATCGCTGCCGAAAGCAGCGCCGATCTCCCCCTCGCGTTGGCGGCAGATAACGTGGCTTACCTCATCTACACCTCAGGCTCAACGGGACGTCCAAAAGGCGTTATGGCATCCCATCGGGGTTTGAGCAACTATGTGCAGGCAGCCTGCCGGCAATTTGACCTGCAACCAACGGATCGAATGCTCCAGTTTGCCTCGCTCAGTTTCGATACCGCCGCCGAAGAGATCTATCCCATCCTGGCCACCGGCGGCACTATCATCTTGCGCACAGACGCCATGATGGCCAGCGCCCGCACATTTTTGGAGCAGTGCGCGACCTGGAAGATCACCATCCTGGACTTACCGACAGCTTACTGGCACGAACTGGTCGCCCAATTAGAGACTGATCCCATTCCCCTTCCTGACCACCTGCGCCTGGTGATTATTGGCGGCGAAAGCGCCAACCGGGAGCGCGTGGCCTCCTGGCAGCGCGCGGTCGGCGACGACGTACGGCTATACAACACCTATGGCCCCACGGAAGCCACGATTGTGACCACCTGGCAGCCTCTTGTCGCTGCTGATGCTGCCCGGCCCATCATCCCCATCGGGCAGCCGGTGGACAACAGCCAGGCGTACATCCTGGACCGCTGGCTGCAACCGACGCCGGCAGGCGTGGTGGGGGAGTTGTACGTCAGCGGCGACGGGTTGGCGCGTGGGTATCACGGGCGACCAGGGCTGACGGCGGAGCGGTTTCTGCCCCATCCTTACAGCCGGCGGGGCGGGGAGCGGCTGTACCGCACCGGCGACCTGGCGCGGTATGGGGCGACGGGGGAGATCTTGTTCGTGGGTCGGGCGGACCAGCAGGTGAAGGTGCGCGGGTATCGCATTGAGTTGGGGGAAGTGGAGGCGGTGCTGGCGGGGTATGAAGGGGTGCAGGGGGCGGTGGCGGCGGTGATGGGCAGCGGCAGCGGGGCGCGGCTGGTCGGCTATGTGGTGGGGGAAGGGGGGGCGGCGGTAGACCGGCGTGGGTTGCTGGCGTATGCGCGGGGGCGGCTGCCGGCATATATGCTGCCGGCGGTGATTGAACAGTTGCCGGCATTTCCCACCACGGCCAACGGGAAGATAGACCGGCAGGCGTTGCCGGCATTGAGCATCGGAGCAGAGGAGAAAGCGGGGCCGGAGCAGATGGCGCGCACACCCATCGAAGAGAGCGTGGCCGGGGTGTGGGCGGAGGTGCTGGAACGGGAATGGGTCGGGGTGCAGCAGAACTTCTTCGAGTTGGGGGGGCATTCGCTGCTGGCGACGCAGGTGATTTCCCGGCTGCGGCAGTTGTTCGGGGTGGAGGTGTCGCTGCGGCGGCTGTTTGAGACGCCGACGGTGGCCGGGGTGGCCGCGGCGGTGACGGCGGGAATGGGGAGCAGGGAAGCGGCGGCGGGTGGCGGGATTGAAGCGACGAAGCGGGAGGGGGTGATGCCGGCATCCTACGCGCAGCGGCGGATCTGGTTCCTGGAACAACTGTCGCCGGGGACCGCGGCCTACAACATCCCGGTGGCGCTGCGCCTGGAGGGAGAGGTGAACGTGGCGGCGCTGGAACACAGCCTGGACAGGATTGTGGCCCGGCACGAGATTCTGCGCACACGGCTGGTGCGCCAGGGGGAAGACCTGGGGCAAATCATCGCCGCCAGAGGGGAAGTGAAGCTGGTGACAGCCGACTGGCGGGGGGTGGGAGAGGAGGAACAGGCGCGGCGGGTGCAAGCAGAAGCGGTGCAGCCGTTCCGGCTGGACGAGGGGGCGCTGCTGCGGGTGAAACTGGCGCGGATAGATGAGGGGGCCTACCTGCTGCTGCTGACCATGCACCACATCATCTCCGACGGCTGGTCGATGGGCATCCTGATGCGCGAGCTGAGCCAATTGTACAACGGGGAAGTGGGACAGCGCCCGGTGATGCTGCCGCCGCTGCCGGTGCAGTACGCCGACTTCGCCCACTGGCAGCAACGGGAACTGGCGACAGGAGTGCTGGCGGCGCAACTGGCCTACTGGCGCAAACAGTTGCCGGTCGGGAGCGGGCAGATAGCGACCATACACGACCTGCCCCGACCAGAGGTGCAGACGTTCGCCGGGCGGGTGCGTCGCTTCCAGCTAGACGCAGCGTTGAGCGAGGGGGTCAGGCAGGTGAGCCGGCAGGCGGGGGGGACGTTGTTCATGACGCTGCTGGCCGCGTTCAAACTGCTGCTGTACCGCTTGAGCGGGCAGGAAGAGATCAGCATCGGCACGCCCATCGCCAACCGGAACCGGGCGGAGATCGAGCACCTGATCGGATTCTTCGTGAACACGCTGGTGTTGCGAACGGCGTTGCGGTCGGAGATGAGTTTCCTGGAGCTGCTGGGGGCGGTGCGGGAGACGGCGCTGGGGGCGTACACGCATCAAGACCTGCCGTTTGACCTGCTGGTGGAGAAACTACAACCGCGGCGGAACCTGAACGCCACGCCGCTGTTCCAGGTGATGTTCGCGCTGCAAAACACGCCGGGGACGAACAACCTGGAACTGGCGGGAGTGCAGGTGAGCGGGGTGCGCGCCGAGACGGAAACGGCCAAGTTCGACCTCAGCCTGTCGCTGGCGGTAGGGGGGAGCGGCATTCGCGGACGGCTGGAATACAACCGGGACCTGTTCAGCGAAGCGCGGGTGGCGCAAATCATCCGCCAATATGAAACGGTGCTGCGGCATGTGGTGGCGCAGCCGCGGACGCCGCTGGGGGAAGTGCCGCTGCTGACGGAGGCGGAACGACGGCAGGTCGTGGAGACCTGGAACGAGACGGCGCACGCCTACGACGAGATAACGAGCGTGGTGGAACGGGTGGCCGCGCAGGCGGCAGCGCAGCCGGAACGAATCGCGGTGCAGGCAGGGGGGGAGAGGTTGAGCTACGGGGAGCTGAACCGGCAGGCGAACCAACTGGCGCACCTGCTGCGGGCGCGGGGGGTGACGACGGAGACGGCGGTAGCCATCTGTCTGGAGCGGTCTGTCGCCGGCGTGGTGGCGGCGCTGGCGGTGCTGAAAGCGGGCGGCTGCTACGTGCCGCTGGACCCGGCCTATCCGCCGCGGCGACTGCGCTACATTTTGCGGGACAGCCGGGCGGCGGTGCTGCTGACCGAGAGCCGGCTGCGACCGGAGGGAATAGCGGCGTGTCCGGTGGTCTTGTTGGACGGCGCGGCGGACCAGGACCTCCTCAGCCAACAGCCGGCGATAGACCCGCCCGGCTGCTACGCCCCGGAGCAGGCGGCCTACATCATCTACACGTCCGGCTCCACCGGTCAGCCGAAGGGGGTGACTGTGCCCCACCGGGGGCTGAACCGGCTGGTCGCCTGGCAATGGCGGGTCTTTGGCATCCAAGCGACAGACCGGGCCACGCTGGTCGCCAGTCCCGCCTTCGACGCCTCCGTACTGGAGACGTGGCCCTACCTGTGCCGGGGGGCCAGCCTGCACATCCCCGACGAAGCGACGCGCACGACGCCGTCAGCCCTGATCGCCTGGCTGGCGGAGCAGGCGATCACGATCGCGTTCCTGCCCACGCCGCTGGCGGAAGCGGCGCTGGCGCTGCCCTGGCCGGCGTCAATGGCGCTGCGGACGTTGCTGACAGGAGGGGATAAATTGCAGCACGGGCCGCCGCCGGGGCTGCCGTTTGCGCTGGTGAACAATTATGGTCCCACGGAGAACAGCGTCGTCTCTACCTGGACGGTGACGCCGCCGCGGACGGTGACGCCGCCCATCGGGCGACCGGTGGACAACAGCCAGGCGTACATCCTGGACCGCTGGCTGCAACCGACGCCGGCAGGCGTGGTGGGGGAGTTGTACGTCAGCGGCGACGGGTTGGCGCGAGGGTATCACGGGCGACCAGGGCTGACGGCGGAGCGGTTTCTGCCCCATCCCTACAGCCGGCGGGGCGGGGAGCGGCTGTACCGCACCGGCGACCTGGCGCGGTATGGGGCGACGGGGGAGATCTTGTTCGTGGGTCGGGCGGACCAGCAGGTGAAGGTGCGCGGGTATCGCATTGAGTTGGGGGAAGTGGAGGCGGTGCTGGCGGGGTATGAAGGGGTGCAGGGGGCGGTGGCGGCGGTGATGGGCAGCGGCGGCGGGGCGCGGCTGGTCGGCTATGTGGTGGGGGAAGGGGGAGCGGCGATAGACCGGCGCGGGTTGCTGGTGTATGCGCGGGGGCGGCTGCCGGCATATATGCTGCCGACGGTGATTGAACAGTTGCCGGCATTTCCCACCACGGCCAACGGGAAGATAGACCGCCAGGCGTTGCCGGCAATGAGCATCGGAGCAGAGGAGAAAGCGGGGCCGGAGCAGATGGCGCGCACACCCATCGAAGAGAGCGTGGCCGGGGTGTGGGCGGAGGTGCTGGAACAGGAATGGGTCGGGGTGCAGCAGAACTTCTTCGAGTTGGGGGGGCATTCGCTGCTGGCGACGCAGGTGATTTCCCGGCTGCGGCAATTGTTCGGGGTGGAGGTGTCGCTGCGGCGGCTGTTTGAGACGCCGACGGTGGCCGGGGTGGCCGCGGCGGTGACGGCGGGAATGGGGAGCAGGGAAGCGGCGGCAGGCGGGATTGAAGCGACGAAGCGGGAGGGGGTGATGCCGGCATCCTACGCGCAGCGGCGGATCTGGTTCCTGGAACAACTGTCGCCGGGGAGCGCGGCCTACAACATCCCGGTGGCGCTGCGCCTGGAGGGAGAGGTGAACGTGGCGGCGCTGGAACACAGCCTGGACAGGATTGTGGCCCGGCACGAGATTCTGCGCACACGGCTGGTGCGCCAGGGGGAAGACCTGGGGCAAATCATCGCCGCCAGAGGGGAAGTGAAGCTGGTGACAGCCGACTGGCGGGGGGTGGGAGAGGAGGAACAGGCGCGGCGGGTGCAAGCAGAAGCGGTGCAGCCGTTCCGGCTGGACGAGGGGGCGCTGCTGCGGGTGAAACTGGCGCGGATAGATGAGGGGGCCTACCTGCTGCTGCTGACCATGCACCACATCATCTCCGACGGCTGGTCGATGGGCATCCTGATGCGCGAGCTGAGCCAATTGTACAACGGGGAAGTGGGACAGCGCCCGGTGATGCTGCCGCCGCTGCCGGTGCAGTACGCCGACTTCGCCCACTGGCAGCAACGGGAACTGGCGACAGGAGTGCTGGCGGCGCAACTGGCCTACTGGCGCAAACAGTTGCCGGTCGGGAGCGGGCAGATAGCGACCATACACGACCTGCCCCGACCAGAGGTGCAGACGTTCGCCGGGCGGGTGCGTCGCTTCCAGCTAGACGCAGCGTTGAGCGAGGGGGTCAGGCAGGTGAGCCGGCAGGCGGGGGGGACGTTGTTCATGACGCTGCTGGCCGCGTTCAAACTGCTGCTGTACCGCTTGAGCGGGCAGGAAGAGATCAGCATCGGCACGCCCATCGCCAACCGGAACCGGGCGGAGATCGAGCACCTGATCGGATTCTTCGTGAACACGCTGGTGTTGCGAACGGCGTTGCGGTCGGAGATGAGTTTCCTGGAGCTGCTGGGGGCGGTGCGGGAGACGGCGCTGGGGGCGTACACGCATCAAGACCTGCCGTTTGACCTGCTGGTGGAGAAACTACAACCGCGGCGGAACCTGAACGCCACGCCGCTGTTCCAGGTGATGTTCGCGCTGCAAAACACGCCGGGGACGAACAACCTGGAACTGGCGGGAGTGCAGGTGAGCGGGGTGCGCGCCGAGACGGAAACGGCCAAGTTCGACCTCAGCCTGTCGCTGGCGGTAGGGGGGAGCGGCATTCGCGGACGGCTGGAATACAACCGGGACCTGTTCAGCGAAGCGCGGGTGGCGCAAATCATCCGCCAATATGAAACGGTGCTGCGGCATGTGGTGGCGCAGCCGCGGACGCCGCTGGGGGAAGTGCCGCTGCTGACGGAGGCGGAACGACGGCAGGTCGTGGAGACCTGGAACGAGACGGCGCACGCCTACGACGAGATAACGAGCGTGGTGGAACGGGTGGCCGCGCAGGCGGCAGCGCAGCCGGAACGAATCGCGGTGCAGGCAGGGGGGGAGAGGTTGAGCTACGGGGAGCTGAACCGGCAGGCGAACCAACTGGCGCACCTGCTGCGGGCGCGGGGGGTGACGACGGAGACGGCGGTAGCCATCTGTCTGGAGCGGTCTGTCGCCGGCGTGGTGGCGGCGCTGGCGGTGCTGAAAGCGGGCGGCTGCTACGTGCCGCTGGACCCGGCCTATCCGCCGCGGCGACTGCGCTACATTTTGCGGGACAGCCGGGCGGCGGTGCTGCTGACCGAGAGCCGGCTGCGACCGGAGGGAATAGCGGCGTGTCCGGTGGTCTTGTTGGACGGCGCGGCGGACCAGGACCTCCTCAGCCAACAGCCGGCGATAGACCCGCCCGGCTGCTACGCCCCGGAGCAGGCGGCCTACATCATCTACACGTCCGGCTCCACCGGTCAGCCGAAGGGGGTGACTGTGCCCCACCGGGGGCTGAACCGGCTGGTCGCCTGGCAATGGCGGGTCTTTGGCATCCAAGCGACAGACCGGGCCACGCTGGTCGCCAGTCCCGCCTTCGACGCCTCCGTACTGGAGACGTGGCCCTACCTGTGCCGGGGGGCCAGCCTGCACATCCCCGACGAAGCGACGCGCACGACGCCGTCAGCCCTGATCGCCTGGCTGGCGGAGCAGGCGATCACGATCGCGTTCCTGCCCACGCCGCTGGCGGAAGCGGCGCTGGCGCTGCCCTGGCCGGCGTCAATGGCGCTGCGGACGTTGCTGACAGGAGGGGATAAATTGCAGCACGGGCCGCCGCCGGGGCTGCCGTTTGCGCTGGTGAACAATTATGGTCCCACGGAGAACAGCGTCGTCTCTACCTGGACGGTGACGCCGCCGCGGACGGTGACGCCGCCCATCGGGCGACCGGTGGACAACAGCCAGGCGTACATCCTGGACCGCTGGCTGCAACCGACGCCGGCAGGCGTGGTGGGGGAGTTGTACGTCAGCGGCGACGGGTTGGCGCGTGGGTATCACGGGCGACCAGGGCTGACGGCGGAGCGGTTTCTGCCCCATCCTTACAGCCGGCGGGGCGGGGAGCGGCTGTACCGCACCGGCGACCTGGCGCGGTATGGGGCGACGGGGGAGATCTTGTTCGTGGGTCGGGCGGACCAGCAGGTGAAGGTGCGCGGGTATCGCATTGAGTTGGGGGAAGTGGAGGCGGTGCTGGCGGGGTATGAAGGGGTGCAGGGGGCGGTGGCGGCGGTGATGGGCAGCGGCAGCGGGGCGCGGCTGGTCGGCTATGTGGTGGGGGAAGGGGGAGCGGCGATAGACCGGCGCGGGTTGCTGGCGTATGCGCGGGGGCGGCTGCCGGCATATATGCTGCCGGCGGTGATTGAACAGTTGCCGGCATTTCCCACCACGGCCAACGGGAAGATAGACCGCCAGGCGTTGCCGGCATTAGCGATTGCTGACCCTGATCCGACCCAATCCGTTATCGGCCCGCGAGATGACATAGAACTCGATCTCGTCAAAATATGGGAAGACGTGCTGCAAATTCGCCCGATCGGTGTCAATGACGACTACTTTGAATTGGGCGGGCAATCTTTGCTGGCCATCCAGATAATGGCCCGCATTCGAGAACAGTGGGGGCAATCAATCCCATTAACGCAATTATTTCAAGATAGAACCATCGAAAGCCTGTCCATCGCCCTGCGCCGGCGCAACGCGCAACCCACACACGATGCGACTATTGTGCTGTTGCAAGCGGGAGACGCGCGAAAAACCCCCCTGTTTCTCGTTCATCCCGTCGGCGGTACAGTTTTCTGCTATGCGGATCTATTGCGCCACCTGGATGGTCGGCCCTGTTATGGTTTTCAGGCGCGGGGAGTGGATGGGCCAGAAGAGCCATTTACGCAAATAGAAAGAATGGCGCATACTTACAACCTTTTGCTGCAAGAAGTGCAGTCGCGGGGACCTTACCAGATTGGTGGCTGGTCTATGGGTGGGGTGGTTGCCCTGGAGATGGCCCAGCAGTTGCAGGCGCAGGGGAAGGATGTGGATAGCCTGGTGTTGATAGATGCGCATTTTCCCGCCGATAGGGACGCGCGCGCGTCGGATGACGCCTATCTTCTGCGGCAATTTGCGCGTCACCTGGGCCTGCCGGCGCGGTCAAGGCGGCAGATTCCCGCTGGCCGGGATGTCGCGGAGATGCTGCTACACGTACTCCATGAAGCCCGGCAGGCGAATCTCGTGCTGCCCGACTTTACCCCGCCGCAACTGGCGCGGCGCTTTGCCGTTTTCAAGGCAAACTGGCGCGCGCTGGCGGAATACGCGCCGCAACAATATGGCGGGCGGGTGTTGCTGTGTGTGGCGGAAGACAATGAACCTGAGGAAGTTGCCGGCATTCAACGCTGGCCCCAGGTGCTCAAGGGGGAAGTAGAGACACAATATCTGCCGGGCGACCACTTTTCTCTGGTACGTGAGCCGGACGTCAGGCGTTTGGGCGCATACCTGGTGGAAAAATTGCGCTGAGGGACGACACACCTGGAAAAGCGCGTCGTACCTGTACAAGCCAAAAACCGGGTTTTTACACACGAACCACTCTAATTTCAGCCGCACAATCGAAAAACCCGGTTTTTTCAGTGACATAAAGGGAGGTTTTTTTGAAAACGCAATCAGACTATTCATTGGAAACAGAAGACCTGCGTCGTGTTTACGAGACGACACGGGGAATTTTCCGCAAGACCCAGGTGAAACGGGAAGCTCTGAAAGGGATTAATTTGCAGGTAAAGCAGGGGGAGTTGTTTGGTTTGCTGGGGCCGAATGGTGCCGGCAAAACCACTTTCATTAAAATCCTGTCTACCATGCTCTTGCCAACCTCTGGACGCGCCTTTGTCGCCGGTTACGATGTGGTACGGCAGACAGAGCAGGTGAGAAAATGTATCGGTGTTGTGCTGGGGGGTGAGCGGGGACTTTACTACCGGCTTACTGCGCGCGAAAATATGGAACATTGGGCCGCGCTCTATCGCGTGCCGCGCGACGTAGCCCCGCAACGGATTACCCGCTTGCTGGAAATGGTGGGCTTGCACGATCGGGCCGACGATCGCGTGGAAGTCTTCTCGCGCGGTCTCAAACAACGCCTGCATATTGCTCGTGGCCTGCTGTCCGCCCCGCCCGTTATTTTCCTCGACGAACCGACCATTGGGCTGGACCCCGTCGCGGCGCGCGATTTGCGCGCACTGGTCGGCAATCTAAAAAGTGAAGGCATCACCATATTATTGACGACCCACCAGATGCACGAAGCGGAAACAATGTGTGATCGTGTGGCCTTCATTAAAGAGGGCGAGATCGTCTCGCTCGACACCCCGCGCGCCCTGACGCGGGCCATCGAAAGCATCCAACTGCTGAAAGTGGAATTCGACGTCGGCGCGCAAACCCCGTCGGCCCAACTTGAGGAAATGGCTGGCGTTCACGAGGTACAGATGTCCACGAACGCCGAAGGGTTCTCCCTCCAGATTAAGGCCGAGAAAGACGCCATCCCCCACATTCTGCAGGTGTTGTCCCAAACGGACGTACAGCAAATCAACAGCCGTGAACCTTCACTGGAAGACGTTTACATCCAGCTACTAGGGATGAAAGGACAGAAACATGATTAATTCGCTGCGCGTTTTGTGGGCAGGTGTGCGCATGCAGTGGCGGCTGGCGCTGCTTTCGCCCGTCGATTTTATCCTGGCGAGCGTGCTGCAACCGATCTTTTATACCCTGTTATTCTTGCTGCTTTTTAAGGCTACCGGGCGGTTGGACTCTCTGGCCCTGTTTGGGATTATTGCCCCCGCCTTGATCGGCATGTGGTCCACAGCCCTGAACGTTTCCGGGGAAATAATCAGCGTGGAAAGGAGCTACGGGTCGCTGGAAATACTCCTGATTGCCCCGCGGCATGGCCTGGAGCTGTCCCTGTTTGGCCGCATCGTCACCGTGAACCTCATCTCCTTGATCGCTATCGTGGAAGCCGTTATGGTCGCCTACTTCGGTTTTGGGATCGTGGTAGAAATCAAGCAACCGCTCGCTTTTGTGGCCTTGAACTTGCTGGCGGCGCTTTCCATCTCCTCAATCGCCTTGATCATGGCCAGCACCTTTGTGTTATCCCGTTCTGTGCGTCTGTTCCAAAACCTGTTGAGCTTCCCGTTTTACCTGCTTGGCGGACTGGCCGTACCCGTGGGGGCACTTCCCCAATGGCTGCAACCATTTTCCCGCATCACGCCCCTATCCTGGGCATCCGAAGGGTTACAGCAAACCTTGACAGACGTGCCCGTTTCTATCACCTATTATCTGGCGCTGGCATTGTTAACCCTCGTCTACGGCCTGATCGGGCGCGCCTTGCTGGTTAGAATTCAAACCCGCGTACGGAACGAAGGTTCCATTGGATTTAGCAACTAACCATGATTACGGATCTACAAATTCTCCGCGGTTTGTCCCGAATCTCCTTGCGAGATTTCTTTACGCTCTATCCCCCTCACATCTACCTGATAGCCTGGGTGCCACGCGTGGCCACGCAGGTCATTTTCTTCACTCTGCTGGCCAATTATGTGGGCGGGCGGGAGTTCCTGGAGTTTGCCTTGATCGGGAATCCCGTTTATCTGCTCACGGCGACCGCCATCGTCTTTGTCACCGCCTCTGTGAATTGGGAGCGTCGCGCCGGAACGTTGCCGCTGATTATTGCCTCTCCCAGCAGCGTGTTGCTTGTTCTCTCGGGGCGGAATTTCGGTATGGGGCTTCATGGCTACCTGACGGGCGTCGTCGGCATTTTCCTCATGGGGCCGCTGCTGGGTTTGCGATTTACTCTGCTACAGATTGTTCTTGTGTTGGGGATATTGCTGTTGATTACGCTGAGTTCCTATTGTGTGGGATTGCTTATTGGCAGTTTTGCGCTGCGCACGCGTGGTTTCCACAATGTACTCTCCAACGTGCTGATTCTGACGGTCGCTTCTTTATGTGGGGTCAACTTCCCGCTGACGGCGTTGCCTGAATGGGCGCGAACGATCGGTTTGCTCCTGCCCCTGACGCATGGGCTGCAGGCGATCCGCCTGGTCCTGGAAGGGGGAGCGGCCAACCTGATCTTGCGTGAACTCTTATTGGAGGGGGTGGTCGGCCTGGTCTACCTGGGATTGGGGTTGATTTCCTTCTCGATTTTGCTGCAGAGCAGCCGCAAACACGGCTCATTTGATCTGCAATCAAGCTGAAACTTGAACGCAGCCTTCGTTTTCGCACCGGCGACCGCTGCCCCTGGCGCATTCCCCGCCACTGGTAACTGGCGGCTATCCCCCGCGGTGTTGGCAGCGCCCAACCACTACTCCTCTCTACCTGACATCCTATTCCTGCCTGGCATAACCAGGCCAGCGTAGTCAATAAATGGAGCCGCCAGGTCACATTGCACCACAGTTGTCTTGTTGTGATACACTTCTTCATAAGCCAGTCCAGAGTTGCGTCTGAATAACACGACTTTACCTCAGACTGGCCCATTGAAACGGTTTCCGGGGTGTGGGTGATTGCGGGGAGCGCGCCAGATGGCGATACCTGGCCGGTCTCCCCATCTATTACCAGCATCAACGCGACGTAAACAGGTTGTTGACGGAGGAGTTCTATGAAGCAAATAATAATCCTACACTTGAATGAGGATAGTAATGTGGAAGAGGTGACCTTTCTGGGTCAGACGGTGCGGATAAGGCGCATCGGTTGCCAGGGGGACGTTGCTCGCGTTGAGGCGGCTATTGAGGAATATGATAGTCAGGTAGATGCGATTGGGTTGGAGGGAATGCCGGCACAATTGCAACTCGGCCCGGCCCGCCGCGCCCATGAAACCGGGGCTACGATCCCTACGGTTGCCCGGACAACCCCCGTGGTTGATGGCAGTGGTATTCGCGCCGGGTTGGAGCGGTGGGGCGTGATTCTGGCGGATCGCGCGCAGCCGGGTATTTTTAGCCAGAAGCGGGTGTTGATGGTCCCGGGATTGAATCATGCGGGGTTGGCGCAGGCGTTGGAGCGGCGCACGTCCACGATTCGTTATGCCGATCCGATGATTTTCTTTGGCCTGCCCGGGTTCCCCGGCGTGGGCAGCCGCCAAACGTTGGAGCAGGCGGCGCCGCCGACGTTGGAGCAGTTGAAGGATGCGCCGTTTGCCCGTTTGCAGCCGCAGCCGAATGGCACGCCGGAGGCGCGGGCGGAATCGGCGTTTGATTGGGCGGATATTATCGCCGGGGATGTGGGCGCGATTCGCCGTTATGCGCCGGCGTCGTTGAAGCGGAAGACGGTGGTGGTGGAGTATGCGAATGAGGCGGACCTGACGGATTTGCGCGGGCGGGGGGCGTCAATTGTGGTGACGATGATGCCGGCATTGGACAGCGGCAACCTGGGACGATGGTCGGCGGCGACAGTGGAGGCGACACTGGTGGCGCTGCGGTCTGATCCGGGCGCGCCATTGACGGAGGATACGTATCTGGATTTGCTGGCGGAGATTGAATGGATGCCGGCAATCCGCACCCTCCAACCGCAAGAACAAGGCATCAACCGCTTCTCCTTCGTCATTCACCCGCTGGATGTGCGCTTTGTGCATAATGACCGTCGCTTCCGCTGGACGCGCTTCTTCCCGGACGAGATCGTGGAACGAGTGGCGGCCCATTTTCCGCCCATTTATCTCTCGCGCATCACGGGCGGGCAGTCGCCGACGACGGGGCAGCGGATTGAGGGGCATCTGATCACGCTAGGGGCGACGCCGCGGCAGATGATGACGCATGGGGAGCGGTTTACGTACAACAAGTTGAATCAGGCGGCGCGGATGGCGGAGCGACGGGGGGCGCGCATTATGGGGTTGGGGGCGTTTACGAGTGTGGTGGGAGATGCCGGCATCACCGTGGCCCACGAAGCCGACATCGCCATCACCAGCGGCAACAGCCTCACCGTCGCCGCCACCCTGGAAGCCGCCAAGCAGGCCGTGATCAAAATGGGGGCCACCGACCTCACCAAAGGCAAAGTCATGATCGTTGGGGCCACCGGTTCCATCGGCTCCGTCTGCTCCCGCCTCCTGGCGCAAGCCATCTTCGACGTCGTCCTCGTCTCTATTGAACCGGAGCGCCTCATTGAGCTAAAGCGCACCATCCAGGCGGAAACGCCCGGCGCGCACGTGGTCATCGCCACTCGCCCCGATGAGGCATTGCCTTCCTGCGACCTGGTGGTAACGGCCACGTCCGCCTTCGGCCAGCGCATCATCGACATCAGCAAGTGCAAGCCGGGGGCCGTGATTTGCGACGTGGCCCGCCCGCCGGACATCAACAAAGCGGAAGCGGCCCTGCGCCCCGATGTGCTGGTGATTGAGAGTGGCGAGGTGCTGATTCCGGGGGACATTGATTTTGGCTACGACATTGGCCTGCCCCCGAAGACGGCCTACGCCTGCCTGGCGGAGACGGCGCTGCTGGCGATGGAAGGGCGCTTTGAGGATTACACCCTGGGGCGCAACATTACCATGGAGCGGGTGAAGGAGATTTACCGCCTCTTCAAGAAGCACGAATTCCAGATTGCCGGCCTGCGCTCCTTTGGCGACTACATTAGCGACGAGGCATTTGCGGAAAAACAGACCCTGGCCGCCAGATATCGCCAGGACCCGGCATTGTTTGCCCAGGTGCAGGCAGATGCCGCCGCCAAACTGGCAAAAATGCCCGTCATGGCCAAGGGGGTTAGCGCGCGCCGCAGACCTTACCGGGCGATGGTTGCCGGCCTCACGGTCGGCGTTGGCCTGCTCGGCTTCCTCCTCGGTCGCCGCCGCGCCGTTGAGTGAACTCCCCCCTGCCTTTAAGAACGGAGTCTCCTGGAGAGACTCCGTTTCTTTTTTTCACCACATTGCTTGCCACAGATCACGTGATAGAATTTCCCTTCGTCTAGCGTAAGGTGTTGTCTCCCGGTCATCTCGCCCGAATTTACGGCCTGTGCGGGCGAGATGGCGCGGAGACGAGGCCGCTTGTTTCCTACAGGTCTATTCCGCGCCATCCCGCCCCTACCATAATTGGAATTGCTGATGCCTTTCAAAACGCCTATTCTGTAATCCCATTCCACAAAAGAAGAATGTGACTATACAGGTCATCTGCCCAGATTGGACCAATTTGCTCTGGTTAAATCTGGTTAATGTCTGCAAAATTGGTCCAATCTTTCGGAGACGTGAATAGTTACTCCTTGCTTTCATCGTAGCTTCTGGACCAGAAAACGGGCAGCAGATCGGGGTCCATCGTGAAGCCGGCCGTCAGGCTGAGCAGGGCAGTTTCGCGTAGCAACTGTTGCGGCGGCTGTAAATCGGGGGGCGGCGGGGTGGGGGCCAGGTCGGAAACTTCCCCGTCATAATACAGCACGTGGTGAGGAATGACGTTTTGGTTCCAGAAGTCGCCGACGAAGAAATAGAGCCAGCCTTGCGGTGGCAAGAGGGGATGGAACCCTTTTTCCAGATGCGCGAGGTTGATCTGGGCTAAAAAATCCAATGCCTGTCCATTCTGTTCCGGCCACGTCAGTGTCGGCGGCAGGTCGGGCAGCCCTTCCAGCCGGCTCAATCCGACTGGCGTGGGCGCGGCCGCGGAGAGGATTTGCAGCGGCTGCCGGCGGTGAAAGGTGGGCCGGAAATGGGTGTAGATCGCCTGTGGGTCCAGGTCCGCCGCTGTTTCCCCTAGCGTAGCGCGGAAGAGGGAATGCCAGCGGTCGTAACGCGCTTCATTATCTATAACGTGCTTCTCCCTTTTCACGACTTGCACGGCGATGGCGTTGTGGACCAGGGGCGGCGGCGAGGCTGTGGGCTTCGTCGGGGTAGTGCGCGGGGGCGGCGGTCCAGAAGGGGATGCCGTAGCGTTTGACGATTTGGGCTTGTCCGCTGGCTTCCAGGTCGGCCAGCACCTGACGCACCTGCCCCGGCGTCCAGCGGGCCAACGCGCGTTCCAGTTCTGCCTGGCTCATGGGGTGGCGGGTGATGATGCTGGTGATGGCGGCAACGGGCGAATCAAAGCCGCTCAAGTCAAAGGTTCCTTCGGCGGGATGGACCACGGCGGCGATGTCGCCGAGGATGGCTCTGGCGCGCATGAGGCCTTCTTCGTCGGCGGGTTGTACCCAGATTTCCGCCGGGGGGCGGGTGGGCAGGTTCAGATGGACCTGATCGGGGCGAATGGGGCGTAAAACGGCGGCGATGTCGCGCAGGGCGGTTTCCGTGTCGTTCAGGTCGCGTATGAGCATGATTTCGACCCACAGTTTGCCGCTGTATTCCTGGCGGAAGGCGGTCAGTCCTTCTATGAGGCGGGCAAAGGTGGCCTGGGGGTGGGGGCGGTTGATGTGGCGGTAGAGGGCGGGCGTGCCGGCATCTACCGAGGGCATCACGGCATCAGCAACCACCAGGTCCTGGCGCACTTCTGGCAAATAGAGCAGGGAGCCATTGGTGATCACGGCCACGGGCAGGTCCGTTAGTCGCCGCACCGCCCGAATAAGCCCGCCGATGCCGCTGTGCAACGTCGGCTCCCCCGAACCGACAAACGTCACCCAATCAATCTCGTCCGGCGGGTGGCTGGCCAACGCCGTCTGCACTTCGGCCAGAATTTCCGCCTCGGGGAAATATGCGCGGCGTTGGTGGGTCACGGGCATGGTGCGCCCCAACTGGCAGTAGACGCAGTTCCAGTTGCACGTCTTCAGCGGGATGGTGTCGATACCCAATGAGCGGCCCAGTCGTCTTGATGGCACTGGGCCAAAAACGTACTTCATTTCATTCCCCGGCGAAAATAGTCACAGATTGCGCAGATGACGCAGATTTTTTTGCTCTTTAGTATCTCAAGGGGAGTGGCGGCTTCAGCCGGAACAGTTCCGACGAAAGTCGCCACTCCGCCCCATATTTAGCTCATGCCCCCACGAATTCCCAGAGAACCATTGTTTTTCCCCGCGTTTTTCCGCGCCAACTTCCAGAACAGTTCTTACCTGACTACTCGCAAGACCCAGGCGTCCATAAACCAGCCGTTGTTGGCGATGGCCCAGCGCCCGCGCATGGCCGCGCCCAGGGTGATGGTCTGGGATTGGGCCAGAGTAAAGCGGTAGGTGAAGGTGTTGCGCTGGCCGAAGGCAGGTTGCAGCCAGCCGCTGCCGCTGCCGCCAACAATGAGGCGTACCTCACCGGAACGCGGGTCAGGCGCCCATACCTTTTGCCCGCCTTCATAGGCGGATACCAGGTCGGGGAAGACATTGATTTGCATCTCATAGGTTGCGGGTGGCAGGGAGACGGTGGTCAGCAGGCGGAAACTGATCGCTCCGTACTGCTTGAATATCTTCACCGTCTGGGAGCCATCCCATATGAAAAGCGTATGTTCTGATGGGGGTAGGAAGGCGGGGGAGAGGACGCGGCTTTCGGGGCGCACAAAGCGGTTCCACGGGTCAGGGTCGAGGGGGTTGTCTCCTTCGTCCCATTCCAGCACCCATTGGTCGGGAACCTGGAATTCAGGCACGCCGTCGCGGTTGTACCAGCCCCCTTCAAAGGAGGGATTGGGTAGCAGGTTGGCTCCGCCAGGGGCAGGCGGCGGCGTGAGGGTGGGGCCTGGCGGGGAGACCTGGGGTGTGTTGGTTGGCGGCGGAGGGGAAGCGGCGGCGCCGGGAATGACCAAAACCTGGCCCACGTAAATGAAATTGACGTTGCTGATGTTGTTAGTTTGCGCCAGGGCTTGCAGCGAGACGCCAAAGCGGAGGGCAACGCGGTAGAGGGTGTCGCCTGGCTGCACGACATAGGTGGTTGCATTGCCGATTGGTGGTGGAGTCGGCGCGGGTGGGTTATCGCCATCATTGGGGATGGTGAGGGTCTGCCCGGCGTAAATCAAGTTGGGGTTGAGGATGTTGTTGGCTTGAACGATGGCGTCAATGCTGACGTGGAAGCGGCGGCTAATGGCGGCCAGGGTGTCGCCTGGCTGCACGACGTAAGAGGTGTTGGCGGCGGCCAGAGTGGCGGTCAGGCCTAAGAGCAGGAGGGCGAACAAGAGAGAAAGGGTGCGTGAATGGGGGAGTGCCGGCATTTTTTACCTTATGCGCGTGTCACAACAAACGGGCAGCACACAACGGATAACAGAAAACGGAAAACACGCAACAGTCAATAGCCATTGACCACGTCCTCTGGCAGTTGAGTCAGAACGGCGGCGGCGGCGGCGGCGGGGGAGAGAGCCTCGGTGTTGATGGTGGCTTCGGGGGTCAGGGGTAGCTCGTAGGCGGCTCCCAGTCCGGGGACGGTGTCCTGGGCGGCGGCCTGGGCGCGGGCGTAGATGCCTTTGGGGTCGCGCGCCTGGCAGGTAGCGAGGGAACAGGCGACGTAGACTTCGGCGAAGCGGGGAATGAGTCGGCGGGCCTGGTCGCGGTAGGCGCGGCGGTTGGCGGTGGCGGCGATGAGGACGTTGAGGCCCTGGCGGGTGAGCCAGGCGGCCAACTGGCCGAGGATGGCGTAGAACCGGTCGCGTTCGTCGGGGGTGTAGGTGGGTTGGGGGGTGAGGATGGGGCGGAGGTCGTCGGAGTCGAGGAGGATGGTGGGGATGCCTTGCGCGGCGAGGTGGGTTTGGAGGGCGTGGGCGAGGGTGGTTTTGCCCGATGCCGGCATTCCCGTCAACCACACCGCAAATCCCGCGTCCGCCGCCATCTCTCCCTACGCATCATGCAGATAGCGATTGATCGTGCGCCACTCAAAATGGGGTGACGCCAGCACATTGCGCGCAAACGCCAGCAACTTCAGCCGTACCTCATCCGTCACGTTGTACCACTGCGGGCTGGCCAGCACCAGCGCCCGCCAGGCATACCACGGTTGAATCACCGCCGGAAAGCCGCGGTCCTCCGTTTGCCGCAAATACGTCTCCCAAAAAGCCAGATAGAGGTCCTGGAATGGGCCATCCAGCCGCCCGTATCGCTGCAAAGAGAAGAATAAATAATTGATCGTCATGCAACTGACATCGTCCGCGGGTTCTCCCCAGGGGCCGCGGCTGCGGTCGATCAGCGTGAAAAACGTGTCGGTGCGGAAGATGACGTTGAATGGGTGGAAATCTCCATGCACCTGGCTGAGCCGGTGCGTCAGCGGTTTTAGCCGCCAGCGCCATTCGATTGCCCTTTGTTCGATGGCGCACAGGTCCGCCGGCGAAATGAGCGGGAAATCCGCGGGGTAACTGTCCGTCAGCCCCATGATGCCCTCGCCATGCCCCACCAGATCGCGGATGCGTCGCCGCCAGAGCAGCGGATCGGTGTGTTTTTGCGTGTGAATGTGCGCCAGGTAGGTCGCCAGGGCACGGGCGCGGGCGCAGTCCTCTTCCTCCATGTAGCCATTATCGCGGATGCGCATCAAATCCCGTGCATAGGGTTGTCCGGTGGCGTACTCCGTCACCAGCAGCAATTCCTCCGTTTGGCCGATGGAGGCCAGCCGACCGGCGACATCCACGGCTACCATATCGTGAGCGCGGATGTGGGCGGGAAGATGGTTGAATGCGTGGAAATCAAGCCAGATGGCGGCGGCGCGGTCGCTGTCCATTTCGCGGCCAAAGCCATTGCGGTTGACCTGGCGCAGCACAATGCGGTTGGGATTGCTCCCGTTGGTCTGGTAGTCAACGTAGATGGGGTGGCCATAGCCAAACGCTTTCAAAGCGGCGCTGCCCGTGTCCTTTTGCCCCAGCACGCCGATCTGCTTAATTTCCACGTGCTGACCGTTGGTGTCTTCCAGATAAGCCTCGATTTGAGCCGCTTCCAGTTCCATGGTGTTGCCCCTCTAGTCGCGCAAACGTCCGCGCACGATCAGGGTGTCGCACTGTGCGCCGCGCACAACCTTCTCGGCGACGCTGCCATAGACCCAACGGGTGAGGCCGGTGCGTCCGTGGCTACAAATGACGATCAGGTCCACGCCGTGTTCCGCGGCGCAGTCAACAATCGTTTCGGCGACCATGCCCATCCGTGTCTCAATGTGAATAGGCATGTCGGGCGTTTGCCATTTCTGGCGCAACTGCTCCAGGTAATCGCGGGATTCCGCTTCCTGGCGGTTGAGGGCGGTGTCGTAGGCGGGTTGGATTTCGATGAAGGGGGCGATGACCTCTAGTGGCACGACAACGCGCATGAATACCAGTTCGGCGTTCGTGGCCTGGGCAATGGTGACGGCAGGAGGGATGGCCTGTTCCGCCAATTGCGAACCGTCGAGTGGAACCATCATTTTCTTAAACATCGGAGGCTCCTCAACATAGTGGGCGGGGGAGGGTTACCAGTTGCCAGTTGGTAGTCGTCAGTCGGTCAACGGGGTGATGTGCGCGACTGGCAAATACCAGGATCAATCTTATGTAGATTGGTCCTGTCTAAAGGATATGCCGGCATTCCCCCCCTGAGAAGTGAGGAACGTCACCGGGGGCAAAGACAATCCTCATTCCCCGCGGCGTACTTCCCGCGGCGGTTTACACTTGTTTGCCGTTGACAATAACGGGTTTGAACTCCGCGAAATGGTTGAGAAAATCCGTGATGGTGACGATACCCACCAACCGCCCATCATCTACGACGGGCAGTGCGCCAAATTTATAGGCGCTGAGCATCTCCGCGGCATGGTAGGCGGGGGTATCCGGGGAGACGGTGAGGGGATTGGGCGTCATACAGCTTTCCACGGTCATCGTTTCCAGGAGGGCGTCATCCTGCCAGCGTTCGTGTAGGACGATGGGGGAGTTCATGGTCAGGCGCACGTCCCGGTCGGTGACGATTCCCATTAGCTTTCCCAGGGCATTGACGACGGGGAATTGCCGGCATTCCTCCTCCTGCATCAAATCAATCACCTCGCGTAGCGTCGTTTGGGGGCTGACGGTCTTGGGATTCACCGTCATCAAATCATTGACTGTCAACATCATTAGCCTCCAGGTCTGTGAGATTTCGTCAATCTGCCGCTGGTTGACCGCAGCCGGCAGCATGACAGTCTAACTGTAGCACGAACCCGCGTCGCGTGGTGGGTGGTGAAAAGCATCATTTCGGGATGACATTTGTCCCTAAGGATTCGCTCGGAATTGACTTTGGACTTTCCAATACATAAGAACCCTTCAAGCGCATCCGTCAATTCCAAATCTGTTAACGGATGCGTCCTAACAGGCAAACGCGCCCGCCACCCATACGGGTCATTAGCAACCTGCATTTGCAAAAGGTATTGCATATAAAGTGGCATAGCAAGGGATATATACCATATATTCTCTTTTGGCAGATCGTTGTCGCATTGGTATAATGACGCGATTATGCGTGGCATAGTCGCCATCTGGCTATTTGTAGGGGAAGCTTCTCTTGTCCTTTTCTCATTATGCGCATGAGTAAAGATGTAAACAATTCAGGTTCCTACAAACCTGCCTTACAGAACCCCTATCCTTGTGAAAACAGAACCTACCTGTGGCCGGCAACCAGTTTGTTGACTTGACGGAGAATGTATTGGAACAAGAGATTGATCTGGAAAAGTACGTGTTACTACTGCTGCGTGGGTGGAAATGGGTGCTAGGCGCGGCCTTGCTGCTGGCAGTTGTGGCGTTCCTTATCAGTACGCTGTTGCCCGCCACCTACGAGGCTACAACCCTGATGAGCACCAGTCGCACCCGGTTTGACCTGGAGTTTGAGTCTCGTTTTAAGACGGTGGAAGACTACCAAAATGCCTTTCGTGCCTTTCCCGAATTGGCAATGAGCGATCAGGTGTTAGAGTCGTTGTCTGAGCAAATTGGTCTCGTGAACAACCAGCCGCTGACGCTGGCGGAATTACGCACCCGACTGGCGGCGGAATTGGGGGCCGATGTCAGTCTGATTCGCTTGCACGTACGCGGCAAGGAGTCGGAGAACGTAGCGGCCTGGGCAAACATGTGGGCGGCGATTTTTGTGGAAAGCGCCAACGAAGTGTATGGATTGCAGCCCGCCGCGGAAACAGAGTTTTTGACTTCACAGCTTGCCCAGGTGTCTGTGGAACTGGAGATGGCGGAGCAAGCTCTTATTGATGCGCAGCAGGAGGACCGCGTCGCTGTTTTGAGGAATCAATTGGATACGGATATTAACTTGCACCGTTCGCTGCTGGGGCAGCAAAATGATGCCCAATTATTGCTGCAAGACATTCAGCGTTTACGCGATCAGATTGCGACGCAGCCTGCGGGATCAGGAGTAGGGTCGTTATCCAACCCGTTAACGACAATGCTGTTGCAGATCAAGGCGTATGGAGCGGCCACGGATATACCCGTTTTCTTGCAAGTTGGTAGTGATGTCACGGCGATTACGCAAATGCCGGCATCCGCGCAAATTGCCACGCTGGACGGTCTTAGTCAGGCGCTGCAAACGCAGATGAGTGAAGCAGACGCCCAATTAACTACCCTGGAAACGCAAATACTTGCTGAACAGGTAACCTACCAGACCGCCGTAACAGAGCAAGCCCGTTTGCAGCGCACCTATGACCTGACCAAAGAAACCTACATGACTGTCGCGCGCAAAATGGAAGAAGTGAAAATATCCACGCAGGACCAGACACAATACGTGCGTCTGGCCAGTGAAGCATCCCCTCCCACCGAGCCAATCAGCCCCAAGCGTATGCTAAACACATTCATCGGAGCCGTCTTAGGAGGTCTGGCGGGTGTGCTATTCCTGTTTTTGCGGGAATGGCGGCGTGCCCTGATGCGGCGCTAAAAGCTTCGCTTTTCTTTCCGTGCAACCTTGAGGCCGGTTGATGCACAAGATAAGTAGCGGACGCTTCCTTTCTCCTTTGTGGGCGTGGGTGATATTAGCTTTGCTTTTCCTGGCTACTCGTCCCCCCGTCACCGGTTCCCTTTGGCGAAACATGGGGGCGGTCGCCTCCAACCAGGCGCTGTCCGCTGGGGACGCCGTTTCCTTGTCACTGCGTCTGGCGAAGCCGACTCGTTTGCTGCAGCAGGCAATGCGCCTGAACCCCCAATCGGCCCGTACCGCCAGGGTTTTGGGGTACGCTTATCTGTGGGGCGCGCGTGAGGCGGATGCGCTGCGGACGTGGCAGGCTGTATCGGAGAAGGTTTCAGAAGAATTGA
This sequence comes from Ardenticatenales bacterium, assembly GCA_020634515.1. Taxonomy (NCBI): domain Bacteria; kingdom Bacillati; phylum Chloroflexota; class Ardenticatenia; order Ardenticatenales; species Ardenticatenales bacterium. Next base: position 65,965 of record JACKBL010000011.1, read on the forward strand.
TCCGCTGGGGGGACATTGCCCACAGTCGCGCCGCCTATACGGATGCGCTCCACTGGTATGGACTGGCGACAAATCTGGAACCCTCATCTGCCTATGCTTGGTACAAAACAGGTCTGACACAGGAAAAACAGTCTCACTGGGCGTTGGCGTTGACGGCTTTTACCACGGCGCTATCCCTGGAACAGACAAACGGCGCCTTTATAAGCAGCCTATATTTCCATATCGGCTGGCTTAAACACCGGCAGCTTGGTTATGCTTTAGATGAGGCCATCCAATCTTACACGGATGCTTTGCGTCTGAATGCGTTTGCGGACACGGATGAGCAGGTGCAGGCGCACTTTAACCTGGCGGAGGCATCGTGGAAAATGGGAAACGTGCAGAGCGCGGTTGAGCAGTATGAGTGGGTGGTAACACAAGCGCCCGTTTCATTTTGGGGGCAATATACCGCTTCCTTGCAGCTAGGGCGCATTTTTGTCTTGCAGGGTGAGTTGCACGCGGCGGAGGCGCAGTTCTTGCGGGCGATTGGGATTGATGAGCAGCCAAAGTGGGCATTTCGTCAATTAGCAAGTTTGTATGAAGATGCCGGCAGATTAAAGGAAGCCGCCGCGATGTATCAACAAGTCTTGCTCCGCGACAGCGGCGACACGGAGGCGGCTGCCCATCTCTCTCAAATAGAAGCAGCGCTTTCGCGGCCATGATCCAATCCCCCCCTCCCCCACTTCCAGAGTCAGGCCCCGTGCTTGACCGTGACGTCACGAAAAATTCCAGCGCCGTTCATCGCGTAGTGGGAGATGCAGCACTGGCGTTTGTTGTTGGCATTCTTGGGCGCGGCGCCCTCTATCTTTCCCAATTCCTGCTGGCCCGCTGGCTGGGACCGTTGCAATTCGGCCTCTTTTCCGTTTCCCTGACCATTATGCAATTGGGCAGCGTGGCCACGGGCGTCGGATTGTACACGGCAGCCGTGCGCTTCGTCGCCATCTATGCCGACCAGTCGAATGGGAGAGCTGTGCGCGAATTGCTGCAACGAAGCAGCCTGATCGTGCTTTTCGTGGGCGGCATACTCTCATTGAGCATGGTCATCTGGTCGCGGCAATGGGCGCTGCTGCTGCGCGAGGCGCAGTTGGCCCAGATCATGCCCATCATGGCCCTGGCCCTGCCTGTATTGACGTTGCTGCGCCTGTTTGTTTCCGGCATCAATGGCCTTGGGCTGGCTCGTTCCCGCACACTGCTGGAAAGCGCACTGCCCTCTTTGCTATTTGTGTCCGGTATTCTCTTACTTCATTTTCGCCAGGCGTTACTCCTGCCCTCCGTGGGCTATTGGTATGTGCTTAGTTTTGCGGTAGCTGCCGGCATCAGCGGCTACGTCCTCATTCGCCAGACCCCGGCCCCGGGCGCGGGTGGCCGTGGCGTTGTCTGGCGTCAAGTGTTTGCTTTTTCCGTTCCCGCCTGGGGGATCGCGCTGCTGAATCAGTTGGCGCAGCGCCTTGATGTGGTTTTGGCGGGTATTTTTCTGGGCGGAGCGGACATTGGCATCTATTCCGCCGCAGCCGTGGTCACCTGGGCCATGGGTTTCATTATGACTGCCTTTAATATGGCCGTTGCCCCTTCTTTTGCCGCCGGGCATCATGGTCACAACAGCCATCTGCTGCGTAACCTGTACCGCGAAGGAACGCGCCTGCTGGTTTTGCTGGGCGCACCGTTGGCTATTCTGCTGATCATAGGCGCCGGCGACCTGATGCGCTTGCTTGGCGACGCGTTTAGCATGGGGCGGAACGTCCTGATTATCCTGGTCATTGGCCAGGTGTGTAATTTGATGGTTGGTTCTGCCGGCAATCTCCTCATCATGACAGGTTTCCAACGAATAGAACTGGCCCTGGTGCTGGCTTCCGTCCTTTTTAATGTTGTGGCCGCCCGCTTTGCTGTGCCGCGTTTCGGGTTGGTTGGATTGGCCCTGGCAGCGTCCGCGGCGACCACCTTACTCAACCTTTCGCGGCTGCTCATGGTGTATTGGCGTTTGCGCCTGCACCCCTACGCGCGCAGCTATGGGAAAATTGTCGTGGCCGTGGCCGTTGCCGGCATTTGCGGATGGAGCGCACACAAACTGCTTCACCTCACAGCCCTGGCGCAGTTGTCCCTCCTGGCTATCATTATCGCCGTGGTTTATCTGCTTGTCCTGCTGGCATTGGGATTGGAAGCAGAGGAAAAGGCCATGCTGAGAAAAGGCGCGCGTATTATTTCGCTCCGCCTGCCCAGAAAAACAAGCTGACCCCACCCGGATCGGCTTTCTTCTGTCGCGCGGAACGAAAAGGAGAAAACAATGACTGAATTATCACGAAAGCGTTTGCTTTTGTTGGGACTGGATGGCGTTACCTGGCGTTTGCTCGATCCCTTGATTGCCGATGGTTATATGCCTAACCTGGCGCACCTGAAGGAGACAGGGGCCTGGGGGGACCTGGAATCCACCCTGCCCCCCGTGACAGCGGCTGCCTGGCCGACCTTCCAGACGGGCGTTGTGCCTGGCAAGCATGGCGCGTTGGACTTTAATCAGTACACGGGAGACAACTACAAGACGCACCCCGTCAGCGCATCGGTGGTCAAGATTCCCACAATGTGGCAGTTATTCAGCGATGCCGGCAAAAAAGTCGTCTGCGTCAATGTTCCCGTCACCTATCCCCCGCGCCCCATCAACGGATTCATGGTTACCGGGATATTGACGCCGGGCTTGTCCGGCGAGTTTACCTACCCGCCCGAACTATCTGACGAACTGCGGCAACGGTTCCCAGGTTACATTATTCTCACGCCGCAAACCTTGTTTAATACCTCCCGCCTGGAAGACTTCGTTGACAAATGCATCCATACCGAAGAAGAAAGAATCGAACTCTTTATGTATTTGCTGCAAGAAAAATGCCCCGATTGGGACGTAGCCATGTTCCATGTACAGCAGTTGGACATTTTGCAGCACGCCGTTTATTGGTGGCTGGACAAAAGTGGTCCCCGCTTTGACCCGGAAAAATACGCTATTGCCGCCCGCGCTTACCAGGCCGTCGATAAGATCATCGGTCGCATTATGGCCCTGATGACCCCGGATACGATGTTGGCCGTATTATCCGATCATGGTCATGGCCCCATTTATCGCACCGTCAACGTTAACAGCCTGCTAGCCCAGGAAGGACTGCTCTCGTTCAATCGCCAGCGCGGCGGCAACCTGGTGCGTAAAGGTATCAATCTGGCCCTGCGCCTGGATCGCTGGAACCTCAATCGCCGCCTGGGGCGGCAGCGTCGCCGCAAGCTCGTGGACAGCCTGAACCAACAGGTGGCCGTCAATTGGGGGCAGACGAAAGCATTTATGGTCAATGGTTGGGTGTGGCCCCTCATCTACATCAACGTCGCTGGACGCGAATCGCAGGGTATCGTGCAACCTGGGGCGGAATATGACGAGGTGAAGGCGCAGATAATGCGCATATTGACGGACCTGCGCGATCCGGAAACAGGCGCGTCGGTTTTCGAACAGGTCTTGTCCGGTGATGAGGCGTTCCCTGGCGGAAATGGGCGTATCCCGGACGTGACGGGCGTTCCCACCGCGGGCTTCGAGTTTAGCTCCTCCTTTTACCAGGAAGTGGGCGACATCTTCCGCTCCAACCTGCTCAAGCGTGACCACACTGGTTCGCACTCCATGGATGGTATCGTGACCCTGGTCGGGCCGACGATTGCCCCTGGCGAACTGTCAGACGCCAGATTGGTGGATATGTTTGCTACATCATTGGCCTGGATGGACATGCCTATCCCCGATAACACGGATGGAAAAGTGCTGCAAACCGCGTTTACGACCCCCATACAGGAACGGTTTTACGCGGGGGAGGCCAGCGCCGCGGCCCTGACCGGCGACGACGCCTTCACGGCGGACGAGGTTCAGGAGATCGAAGATCGGTTGCGCGCGTTGGGCTATATGTCATGAGGTCGCAGCTTGCTGATCCCGTCGTAGTGCTATCCTCGATTGAATGGAATTTCACCTGGCAGCGACACCAGGCGCTGGCATCCGTGCTGGCGCGCCTCAGTCCACAGGTCGTTTTCGTGGAAAGCTTGCCCAAACGCATTCCCCGCTTAGATGAACTAAACAGGATCAGTCGCCGCCTGTTCCGCTCTCGTGGGCATCAGGCTGAGGTGGTGCCGGTCGCCACGCAGTGGCGTCCATCTAACTTGCATGTGCTTTCTCCTGTTGCTTTGCCCGCTGTATATTCATTCTTGAATGCCCTCAATCGCCGTTTGTTTCTGCCACGGCTGGCGGAACAAATAGAACGCTTCCTATCCGCGCCGCCCCTTGTAATCAATTATTCACCGACGCAAGCGGCGGTTGATTTGTGTCGAATTCTGCAGCCCCGCGCCCTTATCTACGACTATGTTGATTGCTGGAGTGCTGATCCGCGTACGCCGCGCCCCATCTTGCAGGCGCACCGCCGCATGTTGGGGATGGCTGACGTCGTGACTACGCCTGCGCGTTTTCTTGCCGAAGAAGCGCGACAGTGGACCGGTAAGCCGGTTCAGGTCGTTGGACATGGCGTGGATTTCGATCTGTTTAATCAGTTGAGTCATGAGCAAGTGAGAAAGCCGGCGCGAAAGCTCGGGTATTTTGGTGGCATTGGCCCCTACCTGGACTATGACTTTCTGTTGGCGTTGGCGGAGCAGTTTCAAATCTTGCTGGTGGGGCCGTTGCGATTAACGCTGCCACCGCATGAGAACATTACCTGGCGGCCCATGGTCCCCCATCGCCAGGTTGTGCGCGAGATCGCGGATTGCGATGCTTTTGTGCTGCCCTATAAAACGGATGCGTATGCTCAGGGAGTCAATCCAATCAAGTTGTTGGAATGTTTTGCCACGGGGCGTCCCGTGGTGGGGACGCCGATTCCTGCTATTCAACAGTATGCGGAAGTGATGATGGTGGCGGAGACGGGCCAGGAAGCGGTGAGGATGCTGCGTTCGATGGACGTTTATGAGAGTGAAGACAAGCGTTGCCGTCGCTTGCAGATTGCGCGCGAAAACAGTTGGGAGATGGCAGCGGAGCATGTTTTGGCGATGGTCCCAGTTTTGTCAGGGTGAGGCGGTAAATGCCGGCATCAAAAGACCCCGCATCAAGCAGCAAACCCTCTCCGTCAGCCTGGAAGATTCCCTGGTTTAATACACGGCTGACCACCGATATTCGCTGGTACTTTTCTGCCCAGCCGCTATTCTGGCTCTTGGGCATCGAGTTTTTTGCGCCGGTTGCCCTGATGGGCTGGTTTTTGTTCAAGCGGCTGCTCATGAATGCGCGGCTACGAATCCCTGTGGCGACCTGGTCCGCAATAATGCTGTTCCTCTGGCAATTGGCCCATATTTCGACCGTGCAAAGCGGCGAAATGGATTTGTTTGTCAAAGCACAGGGAACCCTGTTGGCCTTAATCTGCCTGTTTGTTGTGATTTACAATGCCGCCGACACATCCCAAAAGTGGACCGATATACTCGTTTCAATTGAGCGATTAGGGAACATTGCCCTGTTCTTCGGCGCGCTGTTCATCCTGGGGCTTTGGTCAGGCAAATTCCGCTCCTTGTTAGGCATTGTTCTGCCGCGGGCACTGGTTTCAGGTTCTTTTTTCTTTAGTTCTCTGGCGGAACGACAATTGGGTGTGTCAGAACCCGCTACCGGTTTTCGACGAGTCCAGTCAACTTTTTGGCATCCAAATGGGTATGCGGCCGTCCTCTTGCTTTTGTTTGGTATTCAATGGTATCTACTGCGACGAGATGGATGGCGCAAACAACCCTGGCGCGTGTTGGCCTTGATCCTAACCTTGGCGCAACTTTTCTTCACCTATTCGCGCACAAGCTACGTTGCCTTGATCATGATGGCCTTTGTTCTTTGGTGGCTGGAAAAGGGCAACTATCGTAATCGCCTGTTAAGACTGCTGTTTGTTGCCGGCATGTTAACCGGATTCGTCCTGTACGTGTTCATTGCGCTTCTGGCCGAAGGAACCATCACCTTCAGCTTGCTGAATCAGTTTGTTTATGGAATCCGCCCCTACAGCATTAGCACGCGCTTGCTCATTTACCAGGAGACCTGGCGGTTGTTGCTACAGAAGCCCTTGTGGGGGTGGTCAACATTGGTGCGGATTGAAGGACTCCCTTCCTATTTTTCCGCCGGCAGTCATAGCGATTTTCTCAGCATCCTATTCCAGTATGGCATTCCTGCCTTATTGTTCTATCTCGTGTTCCTGGTCAGTATCTGGCGTGTCCAGGTCAAGGGGTATCGTCTGGCGCAAGACCCAGAAGCAAAACGATTCTTTGCCGTTGCTATGGCCATCATGTTGGCAATCGTCTTGCGCCAATTGACCTCCGGTCTATTCTGGGATGTGTATGTTGCGAGCGTCATATGGGGCATATGGGCCTTGTCTCTGGCGCGTTATACGCTACTGCAACGCCAGACCCAGACAGTTTCTTCATGAAGCCGTCCTTCAATAGGGTTGCATCCGAAAACAAATCGCGGCATCTTTAGTGGCGCTTGAAGTGACCTTGAATGAACCAATCTTGGGAAGAATCAAATTCTGGACGGTCACTAAGGGACGGAAATTAAATAGGACAACGACGTTGTTTCCTTGCCGTTCCTTCAAACTGACGATGCAATTCCGTACTTTATTTCATCGTCAATCCTAAGGGCGCATCGCGAACCCTAAGACGCGGAAAAGTTTTATGACGCAAGAGCATGAGACGACATTGTGCTGGCCTCGACATAATATCTTCAACGTGCCCGTTGATGCCCTGACCGTTGACCAACTTCACGCGTGGATTTTGCGCAGCGTACGCCGCAACGAGCGTGCGCTGGTCCTGAACGTAAACGTACATGCACTGAATCTGGCTTATGAACAGGGCTGGTTCGCTGACTACCTCAATCAGGCGGAAATTGTCTTCTGTGATGGCGCGGGTGTGATGCTGGCGGCGCGCTTGCTGGGGTTCCACATCCCGGAGCGCATCACTTATGCCGATTGGATGTGGCAGTTCGCCGCTTTTGCCGCCGAGCACCAACTCTCTTTCTACTTTCTTGGCGGGCAGCCCGGCGTGGCGGCGGCAGCAGGGGATAAGTTGCGCGCGCGTTTTCCTGATTTGCGAATTGCCGGCATTCAACATGGCTACTTCGACAAAACCCCCGGCAGTAGCGAAAACGAGGCGGTCGTGCAAGAAATCAGCCGCCTGCAACCCAACATCTTGCTGATGGGTCTGGGTATGCCGTTGCAAGAGAGATGGCTGCAAGAGAATTGGCCGCGGCTTAATGCTAATATCGCCCTGACCGGTGGCGCGGTGTTCGATTATTTGTCTGGACAGCTACAACGCGCCCCGGCCTGGATGACCAATAATGGCTTGGAATGGTTAGGGCGACTGTTGATTGAACCCAAACGGTTGTGGCGGCGGTATGTCCTGGGCAATCCCCTTTTTTTCTGGCGCGTGCTTCAATATAAAACGCGGTATCAGACTGCGCCACCCACATCCAACAAAAGTTAGCCAGGGCGCTTCACGCTCCGCGCGGGGAAATTTACGGGGTTTCCCTGGCGTCGCCAGGCGCGCAGCGCCGAGGCAACGCCCTCGACTCGGGCGGAAACAACTTGTGTTCCCCGTGTTTCTGCGAGAGACAATGGGCTTATGGGTTATCAACAAAAGCTCCGCGCACCCCGTTAGCTATGCGTTGTTGACAAAACAATGTGACCTACAGACAATAGAGAAATAATTCACGATGTAAATAGCCTGAAAAGCTACCTGCTAACGCTGTTCCGGGCGAATACAGGTTAAGGAGGGGTTGTGATTCGTCGATTTAGTGTTAATCATGCTGTTATGTCAATGTTGCTGGACGCTGCATTGACAGTGTGCGCGTTGGCGGTGGCCGTGGCGGTTCGCCCCGGCTTGTCGGAACTGCCGTTTGTGCGCCCCTACACGCCATATGGGGGTGTGACGTCAGTTTTGTACGCCGTTGTGCCGGCACTTTGGGGCATTGTCTTTCTCCTCGCCTCCGTCTACGATCCCAAAAAAATATACAAACTCATCGACGAACTACAAGCCGTAACGTTAGCCATCGCTTTTGCCTCCCTCGTATTTGCCGGCCTCCTCTTCCTTTCCTCCCTGCGCGGCATGTCCCGCTGGCTCTTTGTCTTCTTCGTCCTCTTCGATTTCCTCTTCTTAGTCGGGTGGCGGCTCATTGCCCGCGCCATTTTCCGCCTAGGCCGTTTTTCCGGAGCGCGGCAGCTCGTCCTCGTCGTCGGGGCCGGCAAAGAAGCGCGCCAGGTCGCCCAAATGGTTGAGGAATATAGCTGGACCGGCCTTGAGTTCGTCGGATTTCTTGACGATCATGAACCTGCGCAAGCAACGACAAAGCCCGTCTTAGGCCGGATAGATCAGGTACGCGAAATCGTGCAATCGCACAAAATTGACAACATCGTGCTGGCCCTGCCCAAAGAGCAATACAACCGCATTAACAAACTGGTGGTCACGCTGCACGACTTGCCGGTTCGCGTGCGTGTTGTCCCGGATTACTACAGCCTGGCCCTCTATCGCGCAAAGGCGGAGGAGTTTGGCGGCCTGCCCATGATCAGCTTGCGCGATCCCGCGCTTAATGATTACCAGCGGCTGATCAAGCGGCTGGTTGACTTAGGACTTGGCACGTTGTCGCTCGTGCTGGCCGCGCCCGTGTTTATCATCGTGGCCGGGGCGATCAAGCTCACCTCAGAGGGACCCGTTTTCTTCAAACAGCAGCGCGTGGGCGAAAACGGCCGGCTGTTCACCATGTACAAGTTCCGCTCCATGATCGTTGGCGCGGATAAGATGCAGCAGCAGGTCAACCGGGTCGACGCCCACGGCCAAATTATCCACAAGCAGGCCAATGACCCGCGCATCACGCGCGTGGGTCGCTTCATTCGCCGCACCAGTCTCGACGAACTGCCGCAGTTGCTCAACGTCATCAAAGGGGACATGAGCCTGGTGGGGCCGCGCCCGGAACTTCCCTGGCTGGCGGCGCAGTATGAACCGTGGCAGCGCAAGCGTTTCTCCGTGCCCCAGGGGATTACGGGCTGGTGGCAGGTCAATGGCCGTTCCGACAAGCCCATGCACCTGCATACCGAAGACGACCTCTACTACGTGCAAAACTACTCGTTGTGGATGGATATTTATATCCTGCTGAAGACGCTCTGGGTGGTGCTGCGTGGCAAGGGGGCGTATTGAAGGTCAACTCTCAATCTGGCCCCCCCCTGGCGTAGAAGGCGGAAGGAAGGATGAAGGGTAGCGGCGGGTGGCGATGGGGTGATCCGTGGCTGTGGGTGGAGGGGAGCGTGCTGTTGCTGGCGGCTCCCTTCTTGTTGTTTCCCACGCAATTCTACCTGGGGACCTGTGTGACTTTGCTGCTGTTGGCGGGCGTCTGGTTATGGCGCTGCCGGCATTTTCCGTCCACCCCCTTCAACCTTCCCCTGCTGCTGTGGAGCCTCGCCCTCATTGCCGGCATCCTCGTCACCGCCGACCCCGACCTGACCCTGCCCAAAGCCACCGGCCTCATCCTCGGCCTCGGCGTCTGGCGCTTTGCCGCCCGCTACATCACCGACGAGCGGCGGCTGCGCTGGGTGGGGCTGGCCTACTTGCTGCTGGGGCTAGGATTCGCTGCCCTGGGCGCGTTCAGCGCCAACTGGTACACCAAAGTCCCCTTTTTACGCGGCGTGGTCGCCCTCCTGCCGGCAAATCTCCTCCAACTTCCCGGCAGCCCGGATACCGGCGTGCAGCTCAACCAACTTGCCGGCACGCTCATCCTGCTCCTTCCCCTCTTGCTCTCCCTCTCCTTCGCCTGGCCCATAAAAAACAGGCGCGACTGGCTGTGGCGCGGCGGCTTCCTCCTCCTGACATTGGGGCTGGGGGTATTGCTGCTGCTCTCTCAATCTCGTAGTGGCTGGCTGGGCATGATTGCCGGCATCTTCACCTCGTTGGCCCTGTGGCGGGGGATGGCGGAGACGCCCGCCGTGCGCCGCCGCCTGACCGCGCTGCTGGCGGCGCTGTTGCTGGGGGGCCTGCTGCTGGCGCTATCCATCGGGCCGGCGCGTTGGCAGCAAATCATTGAGGAACCCCCGCGCGAGACGGCAATCGGCACGTTGGGGACAATTCGCTTCCGCCTGGAGGTGTGGCAGTGGGCCGTTGCCGGCATTCAAGACTTCCCCTTCACCGGCACCGGACTGGGCAGCTTCCGCCAGGTCGTCCACCGCTTCTACCCCATCAACACCCCCCTCTCCTACGACATCGCCCACGCGCACAACATCTTCTTGCAAGTCGCCCTGGACCTGGGGCTGCCCGGCCTCGTCGCCTATCTGGCGCTACTCTTGCTCGCCGGCGTCATTGGCTGGCAGGCCGCCCGCCGCGCGCCACCGCTGCGCCCCTGGGCCATTGGCCTCCTTGCCGGCCTCGTCGCCCTGCACGTCTACGGCCTGGCCGACGCCCTCGCCCCCGGTTCCAAGCCCGCCCTCCTTTTCTGGCTGGCATTGGGACTGCTTGCCGGCATGTCCCGCCTAAAACCCGGTTTCTCCGAGAAACCCGGTTCTTAACCCACGTTTGCTGCCGGTCGTCTCCTCACTCCCTGACATCTGTCACTACTACCCGACCCCGGCTTGCGCTATCTTCCAGCCATGGTCCGGCGCGTGCCGCCCCCCGTGGCGGCCTCCTTTCGCGGACCCATCATCCATGTGCCCGCCATCGCCGGGTTCGTGAACCATGTCAATGTTCCGTGGGCAGATCCCGTTTGACGCGCGCTTCGCCAACAAGCGGCAACCATCAACGCCGCCCCCTGCCTACCAGGAGATACACGTCTATGAATGCCAACAACGAAGTACGTATTGACGCGCTGCTACCGCCAGAAATGGCGGAACGGGCCGAAGCCATAGGCTCCAAAAAAGCGGCGCTTTCCTTCCTCCCCATGTTTATGCTCGCCGTCCTGGCGGGCGCGTTCATTGCTTTGGGCGCCATCTTTGCCACAACGGTCAGTGCCGGCACTTCCGCCGCCTGGCCCTACGGCGTCACCAAACTGCTCTCCGGGCTGGTCTTCTGCCTCGGCCTCATCCTCGTCGTCATCGGCGGGGCCGAACTATTCACCGGCAACAACCTGATCATCATGGCCTGGGCCAGCGGCAAAGTCAGCACCGCCGCCCTGCTGCGCAACTGGGGCATCGTCTACCTCGGCAACTTCGTCGGCTCCGTGGGAACCGCCGTCCTCATGCTGGGCAGCAAGCAGTACACCTTTGGCGGCGGCTCCGTGGGCGCAACCGCCTTGAGCATCGCCGCCGGCAAAGTCAGCCTCGGCTTCTGGCAGGCCATCGCCCTCGGCATCCTCTGCAACACGCTCGTATGCCTGGCCGTCTGGCTCACCTTCAGCGCCCGCAGCGCCATTGACAAAATCGCCGCGATCATTTTCCCCATCACGGCCTTCGTCGCCGCCGGATTTGAACACAGCATTGCCAACATGTACTTCATTTCCTACGGCTTGCTGGTGAAGATGTTCGATGCCTCCTTTGCCGCGAGCACGGGGGTGGACCTCTCCGGGTTGACCTGGGGCGGCTTTCTCTGGCGCAATTTGCTCCCCGTAACCATCGGCAATATTATCGGTGGCGGCGTCCTGGTGGCCGCCGTCTATTGGCTCGTTTTCTTGAAAAGGCGCTGAGTGATTGGCCCATCATGCCACACCCGGCATTATCAGGAATAGATGACGACAAAACCAATCTTCGTTAAACGGTTGATCATTCCCAGCGAACATGGCGCCTGGGTCTGGCTGTTCGTGCCTTACGTGGTGGGGCTGCTGGTCGCGCCGCGATTGGCCGGGCCGACGACGCACGCAGGGCTGGCGGCGATGCTGGTTGGCCTGGGTGGCCTGAGCGCGTTCTTGCTGCGCCAACCGGCCACGGCCTGGATGCGCATGCGCCAGGGGCGGGGGAATCTGGCGCTGGCTCCACTGGCGGCGGGGTGGACGGCGGGGCTGGCGTTCCTGGCGCTGCTCTGTTTTCTGGGGCTGCTGCTGTTGGGGCGGACCGCTTTGTTTAGCCTGATGGGGGTAGGGGGCGGGATTTTCCTGCTTTATTTGTATGCGGCGCGGCGGGGGCGTGCCGGCATGAGAGCCTTGTGGATGGAGGCCGCGGGAGCTGCCGGGCTTTCCATGATGGCCCCTGCCGCCGTGATCGCCGTGAGCGGCCAGATGTTGCCTGCCGCCTGGACCCTGTGGGGTGTCCTGGCGACACAGAACGTGTTGGCCGTCCTTTATGTGCGTCTGCGTCTGGCGGATACCAAAGGTCGTCCCGTGGCCCGGCGCATGGTGATGGTGACGCACGCGGCGGGCGTGCTGCTCGTCAGCGGCGCCGGCATTCTCGGCTGGACGCCTTTGTTGATTGTCGTGCCCTTCCTCGCCTTCATGCTGCGCGCCTGGTGGGCCGCCGCCCACCCCCGCCCCGTGCCCAATGTGCGGCGCTTTGGCTTCCTGGAACTGGCCGTCGCTGCCCTCGCCGGTTGCTGGTTCATCTTTAGCTATTTTTGATCAACCGAGAAGGGGGGTGTGAATCGTTGCGATTCTTCACCCTATGTAGATTTCGCCAGACTTGAGTCAAGAACCTGAATTCTCATGCCTCTCCAGGACCCGGCCACACCGCCCCTAAAGGTTAAAGTCCAAACCGATCTACCTGCGTCATTCCGCTGACGCGCTTCGCTCAGCGCGGTCATCCGCGCATAGACCGTTATGGTACGGTAAACCCATCAAAAAAGACCAGATTGCCATTGGCGTCGGGATGATGGGTTCCCAGGGCGCGAATTTGAATCTGGTGCGTGCCGGGGGAAAGCCCGCTGATATTTTCTTCCACCTGGAACTGCCAGGTGGGACTGTAGGTGTCCACAAGGGCCGCGGGCGATCCGTCCACGAGGATGACGGCCTGCCCACACAGATTACAACGCGCCGTTATCCAGTTGAACTCGGAGCCTGTGATAGTGAAACTTGTGGTAGCGTTGGCCGTCTGTGCCAGCCGGAGGCTGCCTAGTTGCGCTTGAGCCAGCGCCAGGCCGCTCCATGATCTGTAAATAACGGCGGGGTTTGTATCGTCCACAACGGTTGCGCCAACCTGGAACGCATCCAACCGCACTTCTGTTCCCGTGGCGTTTGGGTTCTTCTGGCCGGACGCGACGAACAATACCATGTGCGGGCTGTTGGTCAGCCCCGAGTATTGCACGGGCACGTTGCAACTGGCAACCGGGTTGTAAAGGTCAAGCGCCCCCTGAAACACGCCATCTATTAGCGGGAAGGCAATACCTAGATTCGGTCCCTGGCAGACGCGCAAGATGATGCTGCTGCTGGACTGTGTGGCGCGGTAAGCAAGCCATTGGTTTGTTTGCGAAGCGGCGCGATAGCCGCCGCCAATGGCCGTGGCCGACTCGCCGCCGTACCAGCCGTCATACTGTATCAGGTAGCTGACGTCGTCCGCGACGAAGGGTTCAGGGGGGATGACGGTCTTTTCCTCCAGGGCAATTTCGCTGACCACGGGCTGGAATGGTTCCGTGATGTGGACATAGATGCTGCCATCGGCGTAGCTGGCGGTCGGTACATCCACTGTGAGGTAGGCGGGAACGCCGCTCAAGGGTTGGTCGCTGAGGACAGGTTGCCCATCTACCAGAATGCTTTGCACACGTCCGCCATTGTCTCCTTCGTAGAAGGTGAGATTGAGTTGATAGGCGCGGGTGTTGTCGAGCTGGTCAAAACGGTAGATGATGGGGGCCTGGTCCGCGTAGCGTACGGTTTGATAGGGCAGGTTGCCCCAACTGTTGTCGCTGCTGCTTCCTGGCAGCCAGCCACAGCCATCCGCCGCGCCGACGTAGACGGCTTCATCGGGCAGGCCGCTGTCCCGGTAGCAGTAACGCACGTCGCTCAACGTGAGTTCGCTGACAACGGGGCCGCCCAGACCGCCACCGGTTTTCTCGATGGTGAGGGTGATGCTGTTGTCAATGGTATGGGCGGGGTCCAGCCGCAGGGAGATGGTCTGGGGGACGTTGCTGGCGGTGATGTTGGTGGCTGCTTCGACGCCGTCTACCAGTACGCGCAGGATGCGGCTGCCGCTACACAGGAAGAAGGTGAGGTCGAGGTGGTAGAAGCGGTCGGGGAGCAGGTTGTCGAAGCGGTAGCGTAAGGATTCGCCGCTGTTGCGCTGGCGATAAGTCTGGTGGGGCTGGTTGCCACAACTGTTGACGACGATGCCCGCGTCCAGGTAGCCGAAGCCGATGGCGGGATCGTAGGGTGTTTCTGTGGGGGCGCCGGCGTCCAGGTAGATGGGATCACCCCAGCCGACGAGCACGGCTTGCGCGGTGGTGTTGTTGGTTTCGTCGTATTCGTTGACCGTGTTTTCGGCGTCGGCGATGGCGTAGAGGGTGGCGCTGCCGGTTTGTGAGGGGGTCCAGGGGAGGGTGATGGTGGTGGAGATGCCGGCATTAACCGCCACCGCCGCCGTTCCAATCAAGATACCGCCAGCCTCCGGATCACCCAGGTAAAGCGCCGTCAGACTGCCGCCCGCATCCGTTTCCCCACTGTTGTCCAACGTGACCGCCACGCTGCCCGGTAGCCCCTGTCGCAGGGTCTCCGCGGCGGCAATATCCATCACATGCAAATCGGCGCGACTGAGAACCGTGATCGGCGCGGCAGCCGTGTTGTTCTCCTCATCCAGTTCCGTGATCTGCTGCAACGGATCAACACTGACCCGGATCGTCACCGGTCCCAGGTAACTGCCGGTGTCCCACATGATGCTGGCCGTGGCGCTGTCGTTGCCGGCAATTGCCGGCACAAAATGGCTGCCCAACATCGTACGCTCCCCCGTGCCCCTGACTGCCCAAAACGTCACCACGACATTTTGCGCCACCAGCGGCCCCTCATTGCGCACCTCCGCCATCACGTTCACCAGGTCCATTTCCGAAGGCGTCGGGTTGCTAAACGACAGGTCATCCACACCCACCGCCAGGTCTACATCCGTGCCCGCGGTCAGAACGGCATTCGTGAGATAGAGCGTGCCGCTGCTTTGCAACGTCAGCGCCAGCGGCACATCCACGTTCTCGCCGCTGCTCGCGGGCTGCGCCGCCAGAAAGGTGTTGAGGGCCGCCGCCAGGTTAGGCGAGGGCAGGGTTGTGGGGGCTTGCCCGTCCCAACTGACCGCACCGCTCCATAGATTAACGCCATCGTCACCCACATCCAGGACGAAATCACCGCTGCCCGCGCTCTGCCCCACCGCCAGCAGGTCCAGCGTGGCGGTCAGGTAGGTGCGCTTGGGTAGCGTGAGCGTGAGTACCTGGGTGGTCGTTGGCGGCGCGAACGCCGCGTGGACACCATACTGCACCTGGAAGCGGGCAAAATCGCCGATGTCGGCGGGCAAGGCCAATTGCGTCGTATCGTTCGCTTTGGCCAGCGAGTAGACGCGCATCGTTTGCGCGGGAGTCCAGCCGCTGAAGTCCAGACCATCCCATGCTTGTGCCTGCCATGTATACACACCGTCGGTGGGCACAGCGGGTTGCCAGGCGGTCTCCGCGGACAGGGCAGACATATCGCTCCAGCCATCGCCTGCGATGGTTGCCTGGAATTGCCGCGTCGGATTTGGCGCGTCATCCGGGTCGCCGCCGTCGGTCCAGGTCAGGGTGATGGCCCGCCCTAACCAGCCCGCCCCGTCGGCGGGAGCCAGGTCAATGGGGGGATTCGGCGGTATGTTCACGGTGGCGCATTCGACGTTGCTCCAGCCCGTGTTGCCGCCGGCGTTGGACGCGCGCGCGCGGTAGCACCAGATACCGGCCGTGCGCCCGCTCAGGTTCTGGTTGGTGGCTCCGCCCAGATAGATTTGCGACCATGCGCCGCCATCGTGCTGTTCTTGCAGTTCATAGCTGGCCCCGCCAGGGACATCGGACCAACTGACCGTATAGCTGCCATCGCCGTCACTGTTCGCGATAGGATCGAGCGTCGGGGCCTGGGTGGGGCTGACGGCGGTGCATTGGCTACTGCTCCAGGGACCATCCCCGGCGGCGTTGTATCCCTGTACGCGGTAGCACCAGACGCCTGGGGCGTTGCCGTCGCGGCTTTTGCTGGTTCCGCTGCCTGTGTAGATGGTGGTCCAACTGCCTCCTTCATACTGTTCTTGCAGGCGATAGCCTGTGGCGCCTGTGACTGTGGTCCAACTGACCGTATAGTTGCCATCGGCGTCGCCCGCGGGGGCGCTGAGGGTGGGGGCGGCGGTCGGTGTGACGGTGGTGCATTGGTTGTTGCTCCAGCCGCTGGTTCCGCCATCGTTGGTGGCGCGCACGCGGTAGCACCAGGGGCCAGGCGTTTGCCCGCTGCGTGTTCTGCTGGTTCCGGTTCCTGTGTAGATGGTGTTCCAGGCGCCGGCATTATACTGTTCTTGTAGTTCGTAGGTGTCCGCGCCAAAAGCTGCCTGCCAGCTTACGGTGTAGCTACCATTCCCGTCCCCGTTGGCAATGCTGTTCAGGGTGGGCGCGCCTGGCGCTTGCAGGACAAATTTCATGGCGTCCATCCAGACGCGATAGGTGTAGGAGGGTTCGTTTACCTGATCGGTGACTTTGACGTAGCAGTTTGAGGAGGTGTGGCAGTCAATCGGTGTGCCGATGGCCCGCCAGCTACCCGGACTAAGCTGCTGGTTGTCGAGGAAGTTTTGGTCTGTGTCGTCGTTGGAGTGGATTTGCACGTGGGCGGATTGGGTGGTGGGCACGCCGCCGTAGCTGGGGTTCCAGCGGTACACTTGGTAGGAACCGTTGTGGGCGATGGTTGGCTGCCATTTGCCGTAGTCGACGGCGGCTCCCTGGACGCCATAGGTCCAGTAGGCATGGTTTGCGTAAGTGTTGCCGCCGTTGATGTATCCCCAGCCGGCGCCTGATTGCGTGAAGCAGCCGCTGAGGTTATCGCAAATGAATTCGGACTGGAGTACCTGGTTGGCGGGACGTGGTGTTTCCTGTTTTGGGAGGGCGGGAATGCCCGCGCCTTGCAGGTTCAGCGCCAGGTCGCTGCTACCGAGCCAGTTGCCTGTTGCGTCCAGGAGGTAGAGGGGGGTCGTGCCTGTGTGCGGCGGGATGTTATTCGTGTAGTCAATAATGGAGGCGGCGGGGCGAGGGCCGGATATGGTCACGAACTCTTGCCAGGGGCGGTTATCAAGGCCATCGTAGGCGGCCGATTCCGTGGGGATGACTTCGCCCAACAGCAGCACGGCTGCCTGTGGCTGGGCGGGGTCATTGGTGCGCAGCGACAGGGTCTGGCTGAAGGGACCGATGGGGAGCAGGGCGGTGTCCAGGGTGAGGTCGATGGTGGCAAATGCGCCTGGCGGCAGCGAGAGGATGGTTGCGGCGGGGCGCAGGGGGAGAGGGCTGCCGGCATCGGCCCAGAGCCAGAGGTCCGCGAGGCCGGTGTTGGCGAAGGCGGCGGTGGCCTGCCGCACGACGCCCTGGGGGATGGGGCCGAGGTCCATGGTGGTGGCGGCGGGAGAAAATGCCGGCAATGGACTTTCCCCCAACTGCGAAAACATGGCGAAATCGACGTCAATGGGCCAGCGGTCGTAATCGGTGGCATAGACGCGCACCTTGTAGAGGGTGTTCGCCTGATACGTGGGGCTGAAGCTGTCCGTGTGCCAGATGATGGGATGCAGGTTGGGGCCGGGGAGTAGGGTGGTTGTGATTGTGTCCAGGGCAACCACTGTGCCGGTGACGGTGGCATAGGCCACCAGCAGTTGCGCGTTGGTAATGGGTGTTGCTTCTGGATTGATAACGCTTAACACCAGCTCATTGTCCCCGATGGGATCAAACGGTGTAGTGCTGAGCAAGTCGAGCGTGATGGACCGGCGCATTTGGTCGGCATAGGGGAGCAAATCGTCGGTGATGGCGTCCAGGGCGACGGGCGTGATGCGGCGGTGGTTTCCCTGGGCGTCGTTGTAGGAGATGGTGATGAGGGGTGGGGTGTATGGTTCTTGCTGGATGGTGTAGCGGAACACGTCACGGGGAGCGCGGGCGGCGATGGTGAACTGATCGGCGGCAACGATTGTGCCTGAGCTGAGGCGCAGTTCCAGGCCATCGGCGACGGGGATGGGGCTGGGGGGGAGATAGGTGTTGTCGAGAGGTAGAATGCCGGCATTTCCCGCCCCATCAACCCAATTCAGTGCCAGCCCTGGCGTTTGCCCTACCATCCCGGTGGCATTGGCCGTAAACGTATAAACCTTGTCCTGGCGCAGCGCATAATGCCCATCGGCCTCCGGCCACGCCGACCCCATCCACGATACCAACAGCGGGGCCTCAAGGCGCGAACTCAGCAGCACCTTGTCGCCGGGATCGAGCCGCCCTGCCGTTCCCACCAATCCTGTTTCAATGGTGATGGTCTCGTCCGGCGCGGCGATGGTTGCTTCTACCCCTGCCGCGGGATAATCCCCCACGTTTTGCAGCGCCATCTCCACTTCTACGGTATCACCCAGGCGTGTTGCGGAGAAGCCGGCAATGACGCGCGCTTGCGGATGCGCGAGCGGGTCCGCCGGGTCTGTTTGCCACTTCCACTCCACACGGTCGCTGTACTGGTCCCGATCCGTATCCTGGTTAAAGCGAAGCAGCAGGTGCGTTTCCGTGGCGGCCGGTCGTTGGCGAAAGGGGAGCGGAGCGTCTGGGTCGTATAGCTCCAGATAACTGTTCCACCAGGAGCGGTCGGTGACGGCGTGTTCGACCCAACCGCTGATCTCATGGTTGGCATCGTATTCGGGCGTTACCAGGGAGAGCAGGTCGCCGTCAATGGTTTCCGTGACGGTGAAGTACCGTTTCAGGATCTGCTGATAAGTCTCATTGCCCCAGGTGGGCAGGAGGTAGGTATCGATGGATTCGTCATTGTCCCAGACGCCATCGTCTATTTCGACGATGACGCCGCCGCCCCAGGCGTTTTGATAGAACTGTTCGTCGTCGCCGTAGCTGAAATCTTCGACGACGATGTGGATGGGCGCGCCGAGGTCGATAAGTTTGAGTTGTTCCAATGAGAGGGGAATGGCGCTGGAGCTGTAGGTGTGTTGTTCGCCGGGGTAGAAGTTTTCCAGGATGCCGATGTCTTGTTGCGAGGCGAAGTAGGACATGGGGGGCTGGTCGCCGATGAGGATGTTGAAGATAATGCCGGAGATGGCGCGGGCATTGTCACTGCCGGCATTTTTCACCTGGTACACAAACGTCAAATCCGCCGCGTGGCTGGTGTCCACCGCCGTGGCGGTGCTCCATTCCTCCGTTGTGGCAATGGCGCTCTCGTTGCTGACGCTGAACTCCGCGTAGTCCTCGCGGTTGATGGACGTTGCCTGGCTGGACTCGTAGCCGACGCCAACCGCCTGCGACTGTTCGTAAACCTGACTGACGGAATAGGATGAACCGGATTCGTACCCCACTTCGTATCCTTGCGCGGACCCGCTGGTGGTTTGGAACTCCGTGCTTTTGGTGTTGGCCCAGGATTGCCCATAGGAACCTTCCAGGCTCAGGCCGATTTCGCCGTTGATCGAACCGCCGATCTCGCCTCCGGCGTCCACGGCTATTTTGAGCGTGCCACCCAGTTCCGCGCCGATGCCGGCATTGGCCCCCAATCCAATATCCCAACTCCCCCCGCTTTCCGTCTCATTCGCCACCCCAATTGTCTGCTCCGTAAAATACTCGTGGGAACTGGAAGCCATCTGTCCCTGATACTGACTGAACTCCGCCCCATCCGCCACGCTGTTCCCCACTTCTTGCCACGCACTGTAGGTATGCGTTGCCTCCTGTCCCACACCCATTGCCGTGCCCTGGGCGTGATTAGTGCCGTAGCTGAACGATTCGCCCACCCCGTGCGTCTCCCCTGCCGTGATTTCCGTCACCAACTCCACCGCCAGCGTATCTGGCAGAACGGTGATGGCAATTTGTGGATAGGCGGCTACAAATGGGTGATTGCCCGGCGGATCAACCCATCCCGGCATGTTGGGCGTAATAAAGGTGTCTTCCGGTCGCGGTAGCGCCCCGTAGCCCGGATACTTGGTGATACCAAACAACTCCTGCCCGTCGTCGAACTTGTCTCCATCCGTGCTTTCCCGATTTACGTTCAGCCCCACCACATTGATTTCCGCCAGGTCGGGCACGGAGTCAGCGTCGTCGTCGTAGCAGCCTGCATGATCTGGCGGCCATCCGGCAAATGGCTTGCCGTTGGTTGGGTTCTGGGATAGCAGTTGGCTTATTTCCGCGCCATCGCCAACCAGGTCGCCATCCGAATCTGGATTGTTGAGGTCCGTACACCACCAGCCTTCCTCCGTGTCCGTCAAACCATCGCCATCACTATCCACGGTGGGCGCATCTATCAGGGCGTCTCGCATCGCCTGATCGTCCGGCGCGAATGAAACGGTGTTCAGCGTCAACAGGGCATCGACCTGCCGTGGTCGGTATCCCAGGCGAGCCAGGTCCGCCAATTGATCCCTATCCGCGATTACCAGGGCGGCGTTGTCGCGTTCCTGTAGCAGAGCGAGCGTGAGGGCGGGCAGCGCGCGCTGTTCGGAAGGATTGCGCCAGCGCACCCAGGCGCGGAACAAGGGCGAGTCCTCCGCTTCGGTGGGATACGCTTCGGCCATGTTGATGTCTGGCAGGCTGGCCGCGGGTGTGCCCAATGGCGTTGCCAATAGGGATAGAAGAACGATAGCGGCAGTTATGCGATGCAAGACATGAGGATGATAAGACATGATCGACCTCCTGGAAGCCGCGGTTGTGTTTTAGAAACGAACGGGAGTGGGTTGGTGATTCCGCGTGAAGAAAGAAAGAGTCCCCCATGCCGGCATAATACGCCCGCAATTCTATGGGGCCAATTCGTGACACAGTGGGCTACCCCCCTGGGGATTGATTAACTGAAAACTGACGCCTATTTTCCCACCAATTTGTAGCCAATGCCATAGACGGTTTGAATATAGCGCGGTTCTTTGGGGTCGGGTTCGATTTTGCGGCGCAGGTTTTTGATGTGGCTGTCGAGGGTGCGTTCCATGCCGGCATATTCATACCCCATCCCCTGCCCGATCAACTCCCCCCGTGTAAACGCATACCCCGGATTCTCCAGCAGCAGCCGCAAAATATCGAACTCCGTCGGCGTCAGGTCCACCGCCGTCCCATCTACCGTCACCAGGCGCTGTCCCACATCCATGCGCAGCCCCGCCAGTTGCAGCACCTGCGGCGGCGTGTGTCCACCCGCCTGCGCGCGCCGCAACAGCGCCCGCACCCGCGCCACCACCTCGCGCGGGTTAAAAGGCTTCGTGATGTAATCATCCGCCCCCAGCTCCAACCCCAAAATCTTGTCCGTGTCCTCCACGCGCGCCGTAATCATAATGATGGGTGTCGCCGCCAGGCTGCTGTCACCGCGAATCAGGCGCGTCAGGTCCCAGCCATCCCGATCTGGCAGCATCAAGTCCAGCAGCAGCATGTCCGGCTTCTCCCGCCGCAGCGTATGCAGCGCCGTCTCGCCATTGGTCGCCGTGAACACCTCAAAACCAGACTGGGTCAGGTAGCCACGCAGCAGCCGCACAATCTCGCGGTCATCATCTACAACCAGAATGCGTTGTTTCAGCATAGCCGTATCCCCAATAAAATGCGCCGCGCATCAGGCACGGCCGCCCTCATCCAAGTGCTATTGTATCCCACGGGTTCGCTCGGAATTAACGTTGGACTTTCCAATACATAAGAACCCTTCAAGCGCATCCGTCAATGCCCGAGCGAAGCCTTCATTAACGGATGCGCCCCAAGCGGGCGAAACGGGTAATTCGTCCCCAGGCGACGCCTCGCGCTAGGCCGCTTCTCGCTGCCAGAAAAGGCGGGCGAGAATAAGGACGAGAAAAGAAAGCCCCAATAGGATAACGGAAAGGGTGAGGGCGACATTAAGCTCCAACTCGAACCCAATGTAAATCGCCAGGGGCATGGTTTGCGTGCGTCCGGGAAAATTGCCGGCAAAAATAATCGTCGCCCCAAACTCTCCCAAGGCCCGCGCCCAGGTGAGAACGGCCCCATTGAGCAGCGCCGCCCGCGACAGAGGAACGGTGATGTGCCAGAAGACGCGCCAATTGCTGGCCCCGTCCAACCCCGCGGCCTGCTCCATCTCCGGTTCCACGCCGCTAAAACCGACGATGGCGGATTTGATGTACAGAGGGGCGGCAATGAACATTTGCGCCATGACCACGGCTATGGGCGTGAAGGCGATGTTCAGGCCGAGGGTGTTCAGGAAAGTGCCGGCAATTCCCCGCCGCCCAAACGCCATCAACAACGCCACGCCCGCCACCGCCGGCGGCAGCACCGTGGGCAGATCAATCAACGTATCCACGGCCCGCCTCCCGCGAAACTGCCGCCGCGCCATCAAATAAGCCACAGGCGTCCCCGTGAGGATTACCAGCCCCGTGGAGACGGTGCTCGTGATCAGGCTGATGAAGATCGCCTGCTGCACCGCCACGCGCCCCAGGTTGAGAGCCACCTGTTGCGGCGAACTGCGCCAGATGAGGGCCAGCAGCGGCAGCGCCAGAAAAATCAACAGCGGCAGGCTGAGGGTCCAACCAAAGCGGGGCGGCTGGGGCGGCGGTGATGGTGAATGGCGGGCGCTCATGGGACGGTGGTTGTGGGGGGGAGAAAGCCGTATTGCCCCAGCACGGCTTGCCCGACGGGCGAGAGCAGATAAGCAATGAAGGCCGCGGCCAACTGGGGATGTGGGCTGTCGTTGAGGGGGGCGACGGGGTAGCTGGCGATTGGGTTCAGGGCGTTGGGGATGGGGAGGAGGTTGACGGGTTCGGGGCTGTTATGGGTGTCGCTGGCGTAGACAATGCCGGCATCTGCCTCCCCCAACGCCACCTTCGTCAACACCACCCGCACATTCTGCTCATACGAAACCACGTTCCTCATCACCGCCGCCGCAAAATCCGCCCCCAGCGCCCCCTCCTCGCTTGCCCGCGCCAAAAAATCGCGCGCATAACGACCCGCGGGCACTCCGGGAGCCGCCAGGATCACCTTCACGCCCGCGCGCCCCAGGTCCGCCAGCATGTGCAACCCCGCCGGATTATCCTCAGGGATAATCACCGCCAGCCGGTTCCGCGCAAACGGGCGCGGCGCGTCCGCATCAACCCGCCCGTTGGTGATGGCCGCCGCCATCTGCGCTTCATTGGCGCTGGCAAACACATCTCCCGGCGCGCCCTGGGCGATCTGCTGCGCCAACTGCTGCGAGCCGGCGAAGTTGAGCGTCACGCGCGCGCCCGGATGAGCCGCCTCGAACCGCGCCGCCACATCGGTGAACGCATCCGTCAGCGACGCGGCGGCGAAAACCGTCAAATCCGTGGTTGGCTCCGCCACGCCCTCTGCGCGGCAGCCGGTCAGCGCCAGCAGCCAGAGGCCGGCCAGCAGGCAAGCGATACGCAGCAGCGGTGGGGAAGGGATCATTTGGCAATGCGGGCGCGGCGCGATGCACGCTGTTGCGCGCCGCGCCTCAATCTATCGGGATAGGGTCGCCCAGAACGGCAGCGGGACGCCGCCAGACAACGTCCCACAAAGCCAGCAGGGTGGCGGGTATCTCGCGGCTGGTGGACCAGCGCAGGCTGATTTCGCTGTAGTCGCGGCGGTCGGCGATGACGCCTTCTGCTTGCACACCCAGCCGCCGGCAGGTAAACAGGGCGCGGGGTAAGTGGAACGCTTGCGTCACCAGTAGGGCGGATTGTACCTGGAAAATGGCGCGGGCGCGGTAGCAGGTATCGTAGGTGCGCCTGCCGCCGTAGTCCGGCTGAATGTCCGCCGCGGGTACGCCGCGGGCGATGGCGTAGGCCATCATTTCTTGCGGCTCATTGTATGATAGGGTGCTGTTGTCCCCGCTGACCAGGATTTTCTGCACAATGCCGGCATGATACAACACCACCGCCGTCTCCACACGATCCCGCAGCATGGCGCTCAGGCGGCCATTGCCGTAGACGCGCGCGCCAAACACAATCGCCACCCGCTGGGTGGGGGCGGCTGTCGCCGGATACAACTGGCGACCATACCAGTTCTGCACCGAGGCCCACCAAACAAAGGGAAAAACAACCGCCGCCGCGCCCAACCAGAAGATTCGCCGCCGCCAGAGGCCCTTTTTTCTTTCCGGCGACATCACCATTCCCCCCGTTCCCGTCTCGCCGCGCCGGCAAACAACAACTCCAGCCGCTCCTCCACTTGCTCGAACCAGACCAACATATCTTCATCAATGTCCGGCTCATCCTGCAAGACGAAACTCAGCAAATCCAACTGCCGCGCCATGATGGCGCTGTCAAGCTGCCCCGGATACATCTCCGGCAATGGGCGCACTTGCGCGTAGCCCTGCAAAAAGCTGCGCCGCAGCGCCACGTAATCCGGGTCGTCCAGCAGGTAGTAGAGGGCAATGCCGATGTCCTGCACCCCATATGCCCAACGGCTGTCGTCGAAATCCAGCACACCCAGCCGCCCCTGGTGCTGGACGATGTTGCCCGTATGCAGGTCCAGGTGCAAAAAACGTAATCCCATTGGATCGGCGTAGAGTTCATCCATCAATCTTTCCACGCGCGTGGCGGCCTGCTGCACCAGTCTCCGCAGCCGCGGCGGAAAAACGTCCACATCCTCTTCCACGCCATGTGGCTTGCCAAACGGCCATACCTGATCCAGTCGCGTGTCGCAGAAAACGGGCGGTGGTGAGAAGCGGTCCGCGTGGTTGTGCAGTTGAGCCATGAGCATTCCCGCTTTGTAGAGCGTCATGCGGGATAGATGGTTGCCAATGATGCGCCCCTCCAGCCAGGCAAAAGCGGCGCAGTGGCGCGCCTCCAGCATGTCCGGCGGATCCAGCGTCACCACCCACGCGCCCGCCGTCGTCATCAGCGGCGCGGGAACCAGCAGGTCCGTATCTTGCCGCAGCGCCATCAGCCAGGCCATTTCCGACTGAATTTGCAGCGCGGTGCGTGTGCCCGGTTTGTTGATCCGCAGCGCGTATCGCTGCCCGTCACGAGCGTCAACGCGGA
This sequence comes from Ardenticatenales bacterium, assembly GCA_020634515.1. Lineage (NCBI taxonomy): Bacteria > Bacillati > Chloroflexota > Ardenticatenia > Ardenticatenales > Ardenticatenales bacterium. The sequence continues at coordinate 91,008 of JACKBL010000011.1, forward strand.
AAATGGTATTGTAGTCGTTGGTGAGCAGCCGCACGGCGGATACGTTCAGGCCGTATGCTTCCAACGCGAGCCAGGCCAACTGATAGAGGCGACGAATCTTGCCTTGCCGAGATAGCTCGTAGAAGTACTTCATGGCGAAAAACAAGGCGCGACGCACGTTTGCCGTGCGTCGCACCCATGGGTTTTGTGATTCCCGCGATAAGGTCTCTTTACCCGGAGACGGCGACAAAATCAATCGTTAATTGTACTTCATCTGTAACGTTTGCCACATCGGGGACGCTGGGAATGACCAGTTCGTAGGCGGAGCGGGTGACGATGGCGGTGGCCGTGCCGGCAATTTGCGTATCCGATGTGGCCGTCGCCGTCACCTCAAACGTCACCTCATTGGTGATGTCCCGGATGGTCAGGTTGCCCACGATCTGGAACGTTACCGCCTCACCCGCGGCAACGCTGGCGGGTAGCCCGACAACTTGCGTCGGGGTGAAGGTGATGAACTCGAATTGATCGGTGTTCAGGATGCGGTTGCGGATGGCGTTGTTGCGGAAGTTGTTGTCCGTGAGCAGGGTGCGCGCATTGATCGTGATCACGCCCACCTGGGCCGTCGTCAGATCCGCCACGTTGACGGCAATTTGCCCCGCCACCTGGTCCGTCGTGCCCACAACCGTGGTGCGGACACCGGCCAGGTCCTCTTGCAGCGTAAATGTCACCCGTGAATCCGTCTGGCTTATTTCGTAAAGAATGGGCGTGACGGGGGTTGCCGTGGGCGCGGGGGTATCCGTCGGCGGCACATCCGTCGGCGTTGGCGCCTCCGTGGCCGTCTCGGCGGCGGCTGTGGGCGGCACTTCCGTCGGCGCGGCTTCCGTGGGGAGGGGGTCGCTGGGCGCAGTCGTCGGTTGCGGCGCAGGCGTGTTCAGCTCCAGAGGGACTGCCTCAATGGGGCCGCTGGCGGCTTCCGGCTCACTCAGCACGTAGTTATAAATCAGGACGCCACCCAGGATGATGATAAGCAGCGCGACAATTCCGGCGATCAATTTCTTGTTTTGCATCAGTGGTTCCTCGGAAAGTGGTTATGACGTATTAGGTTAATGGTCGTCATTTGGCAACAAGCAGGTTGCTATTGTAGTCAAGTTGTCGCGTAGCCAGGAGGGCGGCTCACGCCAGACGAGCATCAATTAAGGAACTTCTCACGTCCCCGGATGAACGCGCGACCGATAACAGCCAACAGTCAACTGAAAACCATTCACCCGCCACTTCCCATTATTCATACCGCAACGCTTCGATGGGGCGCAGGCCGGAGGCGCGCCAGGCGGGGTAGATGCCGAAGATGAGGCCGACGGCGGCGGCGAAGCTGGTGGCCATGAGGACGGTGGGGGTGTCTATGATGGCGGTGAGGTCGAGGGCGTTGCCGGCAATGGTGGCAATCGTCCACCCCAACAAAATGCCAAACACGCCGCCGAGGAGGCTAAGCAGGGTGGATTCCAGGAGAAATTGCATCAGGATGTCCCGCTTTAGCGCGCCGACGGCTTTGCGGATGCCGATCTCGCGCGTGCGTTCGGTGACGCTGACGAGCATGATGTTCATGATGCCAATGCCGCCGACGACGAGGGAAATGCCGGCAATCGCCCCCAAAAACGCCGTCAATGTCCCCGTAATCGTGTTAAACGTCTGCAACAAATCCGTCTGGCTGAAAATGCGGAAATCATCCTCATCCGCATAGGCGATTCCGTGCTGCTCCCGCAGCACCGCCGTAATCTGTTCCACCGCCGCGTCCGTCTCCTCCTCGCTGGCCGCCTGCGCGATAATCTGGTTCACCGCCCGCCCCCCATTGCGCGTGCGCGCCGGGTAGAGGCGCGATTGCGCCGTCGTCAGCGGAATATACACCGTATCATCCGGATTCGTCAGGAACCCCTGCCCTTGCGCATTCAGCACGCCCACCACTTCATAGCTAACGCCGTTGATTTTCACCGATTCCCCCACGGGGAAGGCATCGCCAAACAGATCCTGCGCCGTCTGGCTGCCCAAAACGGCCACCCGCGCGCTCGTGTCCAGGTCATTTTGTGTCAGGCCATCGCCGCTGGCAAAGTCTAGCAGGTTCGTCACTTCCAGATAATTCGCCGTGATCCCCGTGACCGTGGCGCGCTTCGACGCCCCGCCGAAAATCACGTTTTGCGCGCCGCTGCTCATCGCCGCCACCGCCGTTATTGCCGGCGCGTTCAGCGGGTCCGCCAGCGCCGTCACGTCATCATTGCTCAACGCCGGATAGCCACCGCTGTTTTCCGCGTCCGTGGAGATGGAGATCAGATTGGTGCCAATTGACTGAATCTCGCCCGTAATGGACTCATTCACGCCATTGCCAATCGCCATCAGCCCGATCACGGCGGCCACGCCAATGATCACCCCCAGCATCGTCAACACAGCGCGCAACTTATTCGACAACAAACTGTCCATCGCCGTCAAAAAACTCTCACTCAAATTCATCGCCCTCTCCCAAAACCCGGTTTTTATCCAAAACCGGGTTTTTACCAGGTTGTCTCTCGTCGCTCACCACCAGGCCATCCCGCAGGTAAATGGTGCGACGGGTGCGTTCGGCTACTTCCGGGTCGTGCGTCACCACAATGACCGTAATCCCCTGCTCATACAGGGTCTCGAAAATACGCAAAATCTCCTCGCCTGTGAGCGTGTCCAACGCGCCCGTCGGCTCGTCCGCCAGGATAATGCTCGGTTCCGTCGCCAGGGCGCGCGCAATGGCCACGCGCTGCTGCTGGCCGCCCGAAAGCTCATCTGGTTTGTGGTCCATCCGCTCCGCCAGCCCCACCGCCGCCAGCGCCTCTTGCGCCCGCGCCATCCGTTCGCCGCGGCCGTATCCGGCATACATCAAGGGCAGCGCCACCTGCTTCAGCGCCGTTGTGCGCGGCAGCAGGTTGAACTGCTGGAACACAAAGCCCACGCGCTTGTTGCGAATGCGTGCCTGCTCGTCGTCGCTCATGTGGCTCACGTCAATGCCATCTAATTTGTAAATGCCGCTGCTGGGCAAATCCAGGCAGCCGATGATGTTCATCAACGTGCTTTTGCCGGAGCCGGACGGCCCCATGATGGCGACATATTCGCCCGGCTCAATCGTCAGGTCTACGCCGCGCAGGGCGTGGACGGTCTGCGTACCCATCTGATACGCTTTGGTGATGCCTTCCAGGATAATCATCCGTTGCCTCCAGGAGGTCCGCCCTCGAATGGGGAACTGATCGGGAGCGAATTGCCGATCAATACCTGTTCTCCTTCGGCCAAACCGCTCTTGATTTCCGTGTTTTGCCCGTCGCGCAAACCAATGGTCACTTCTACCTGTTCGGTGGTCTGGCGGCCATCTGCGTCCGTGGTCACTTTGTTCACGTAGAAGCGACCCGCCTGCCGGTCGGCGATGATGGCCCGGTTGGGCAGCAGCAGCACGCCCTGGCGTGAGGCGGTGACCAGGTCGGCGTTGGCCGTCATGCTGGCCCGCAGCGGCAGGTCTGTTGCGCCCAGGCGCAAGTTCACTTCATAGGTCACCAATCCCGTATCCACGCCCGCCGTGTTTTGTGGCGCAATGCTGACGATCTCGCCATCAATGGGCGTGGTGGGGAAGCTTTCCAGCGTCACCTGGGCGGGTTGTCCCACGGACAGGTTCGCCAGATCGACTTCGTCCACGCGCAGCACGACTTCCAGGCTGCCGCTGTCCATCAGGCTGACAACGGGGCCGGCGGCGGTCTCTCCTGGCGCGACGTTCACGGCGGTGATAATGCCGGCAAACGGAGCCGTCAACGTCGCTTTTTCCAGATCACTTTGCGCCCGCCGCAAAGAAATACGCGCCTGTTCCACCTGCGCCGCGGCAATCGTCATCTGCGACGCACTCGCGCCCGTCATCAGTTTGTCCAGACTGGCCTGGGCCTGCGCCAACTGCGCCTCGGCGCCGGCGATTTGCGCCTCCGACGGACCCCTTTTTGCCTGTGCCAGTCGCGCCTGCGCCGCTTCCAGATTCGCGGCGGCGGCGCTCACGCTCGCCTGCGCGCCGTTCACCACGTTGGCGTCCGCGCCCCCCGCCAGGGCATCATACTGCGCCTGTGCCGCGGCAAGCTGCGCTTCCGCCGCTGCCAGCGAATAGCGTAGTTGCTCTTCCGTCGGTCCCAGGCCGGGGCAAATCTGCCCGCCGGGTGTGTCGAAACATTGCAGCGCCCGGTCGTAGGCATCCTGGAGGGAGTCTCGCTGCTGCCGCGCCGCATCCAGATTGCTTTGCGCGGAGAGGATGTCCGCCTGCGCCGCGCCCGTCTGCGCCTGGTCCCGCTGCGCCGCCGCCGCCCACACCTGCGCCTGCGCCGCGCGCACGTTCGCTTCGGCGGCGGCAATGTCCGTGCTGGTGGGGCCGGCGCGCAGGTTGTCCAGATTGGCCTGGGCGCTGATGACGCTGGCTTGCGCCGCGGCGATGTCCGCCGCCGATGGTCCCGCCTGGAGTTGCGCCAGGTTCGCCATCTGGATGGCCAGGGTCTGTTCCGCATTGGCGACGGCTCGTTCCAGGCTGCTGGTGTCCACCTGAACGAGAATGTCGCCTGCCTGCACGCTGTCTCCCACCTGGACGTGGACGGCGGTGACGCGCCCGCCGGTCGCCAGGGAGAGGTCCGCCTGACGCTGCGGCGCGAGTTGGCCACTGGCCGTGGCGTTGGCCGCCAGGTCGCCAACGGTCACGGTGACGATGTCGCCCGTCTGGGCAGTTTCCGTAGTGCGCGCCTGACATGCTGTGGTGATAAAAATGCCGGCAACCATCAAAATCGCCGCCATTCCCCACCACATCTTGCTTTGCTTCTTATGCTTACTCATGTTGTGCTTCTCTGCAAGATTGGTTCATTCTTGGAGATTGAACCAATCTAAAAAGGGTTTTGGACGGTCGCTTAATTTCCACCAAATGGTGGGCCAAATTGCGGAGTCGGCGTCTCCGTGATCCCGATAAAGAGGCGATCCCCGACCGCCAGGCCGCTCGTAATCTGCGTGTACTCGTTATCGCGCAGGCCAATGGTCACTTCCATCTCCTGCGTCGTTTCCCCCACCACCAGGTTCACGTAATACTTGTTTGCCTGGCGGTCGGCGCGAATGGCGCGGTTGGGGACCAGCAGCACGTTTTCCCGGTTGGCCGTGATCAGGTTGGCGTTGGCCGTCATGCCCAGGCGCGCGGGCAAATCCGTTTGCCCCAGGCTCACGTGGACGTCATACGCTACTAATCCCGTGTTGGAAGGCGCGGCGTTGGGGGCGATAGCCGTGATCTCGCTGTCGATGCGCGTGTCCGGCCACGTTTCCAGCGTGATGATGGCCGGCTGCCCCACGCGCAGGTCGCCCACATCTACCTCATCCACGCTGAGGATCAGTTCCATGCCGCCGGTGGCCGCCATGCTCACCGCTCGCCCGGAGGCAAACTCCCCCTCCGTGACGTAAACGGCGGTGATGACGCCATCGAACGGGGCCATGAGCGTGGCCTGCGCCAGCGCTTCTTGCGCCGCTTCCAGGTTCAGGCGCGCCTGCGCCACCTGCGCCTCCGCCACCTGCACCTGTTCCGTCGTCGGGCCACTGTTTAGCGAGTCCAGGCTGGCCTGCGCCTGCGCCACCTGCGCCTCGGCGGCGGCGATCTGCGCGCCGGTCGCGCCGGCGAGAAGTTGGTCCAGGCCGGCCTGGGCCGCGTCCTGCTGCGCTACGGCGTTTGCCACGTTCGCTTGCGCCCCGTTGACGGCATCCGTGTTGGGGCCTTGCAGCAGCTCGTCCAGTGCCGCTTGCGCCACGGCCACATTGTCATTAGCCGCCGTCAGGGCGCTCTGATTGCCGCTGCTGGGGTTCTGGTCGTAGGCGATCTGGGCGCTCTTTTGCGTTGCCTGCGCCTGCGCCAACTGCGCTTGCGCGGCGGCGATTTGCGCCTGGGTGACGCTCTCTTGCGCCTGGCTCAAGTTGCTAGACGCGCCCCACACGTTAGCCTGCGCCGCTTGCACGCTGGCCTGCGCGGCGGCGATCTCTTCCGCCCCGGCCCCGGCGCGCAAATCATCCAGGTTGGCCTGGGCGCTGGCCAGGTTCGCGTTGGCGGCGGCGATGTCCGCGGCGGCGGCGGGTTCTTGCAGCGCCGCCAGGTTGGCTTCCTGAATACGCAGGTTCTGTTCCGCCGCCGCGACGTTTAGCGCCAGGTCGGTGGTGTCCAGTGTCACCAATGCGTCCCCGGCGTGTACGGTGTCGCCGACGCGCACGGGAACGCTCGCCACCAGACCGGGGGCGGACAGTGACAGGTTGGCCGCGGTGCGCGCCGCGATGTGCCCGGTGGCGTTGGCGCTGGCGGAGAGGTTCCCCGTGGTCACGGTGACGATTTCGCCGTCCGGCAAAGCGCCGCCCTGGGCGTCAATGCCCCCCTGCCGCGCGGCGTACAGCAGCACGCCGACCACAACAATCGCCGCGCCCACGAGCCCAAAAACAGTTCTTTTCTTCATCCACATTTCTCCTGTTTAGAGTTTGCGAGTCTGCGAGTTTGCGAGTTTGTGAGTTTGCGAGTTTGCGAGTCTGCGAGTTTGCGAGTTTGCGAGTTTGCGAGTTTGCGAGTTTGCGAGTCTGCGAGTTTGCGAGTTTGCGAGTTTGCGAGTCTGCGAGTTTGCGAGTGAACTCGCCCCTCGCCCCTCGCCCCTCGCCCCTTGCCCCTCGCCCCTCGCCCCTCGCCACTTGCCCCTCGCCCCTCGCCCCTCGCCCCTCGCCCCTCGCCCCTCGCCACTCACCTGATTCTAGGCGGGGATTATGGAGAAGCTGTGGAGGAATGGTGCAAGTTGTGTAAGAGAGGCGCGTAGAAACCCGATTTTTTTGAAAAATCGGGTTTCTGGGCATCAAGTTTCCTGTTCCCTGGTGTATAATGGGTGGGTGTATACCGCTTTGGACGATAAGCCGTTACTGGAGTTTGGCGAATTCCACGTAGGGTGATTGGAGTCGAGGCTTTAGCCGGGTCATAGGGTGATCGGAGTCGAGGCTTTAGCCGGGTCAACATAGGGTGATCGGAGTCGAGGCTTTAGCCGGGTCAACCCCCATATGTGGACCGGCTGAAGCCTCCACGCCAAAAACGCCAGAGTCCAGGCCGTTATTAGTGGTGGTCATTTTGGAGCGCATATGTCTGTTACCCTTACCTTGACGACGCGCGCGGGGCGCGTCAGCGTGCAACACGAAGAGACGATTTTGGCGACGACGCCCGTGGACGCACTGCCCGCACTGCCCGCGGCGCAGGGGGACCTGCGCGAAGCGGGGGCGCATCTGCTGGCGGCATTGGGCGGACCCGCCCTGCTGGCATTGCTGCCTCAGAACGGGGGGCGCATCATCCTGGACATTCCCCCCTCTGACCCCGCCGACCGCGTGCCCTGGGAGTTTGCCTGCCTGCCGAACGGCCAACTGCTGGCCTGCCTCCACGACTGGCTGCGGCTGGTGGACGCGGACGCGCCGCCGCTGGAAAGCGGCGCGGGGGATGGTCTGCAACTGGTGGCTTTGGGTGCGGACCCGCTGGTGGATGAACGGGGGCGGGCGGGCGACGGCTATCGCTTGCAGCTTGACCGCGAGATGCGCCAACTGCGGCGCACGCTGCGGGAAAGCAACAAACAGGTGACCGCTTATCGCATCCCCCCCACGCGCCAGGCGCTGCGCCGCGCGCTGGCGCGCCCGCAAGCCACCTGGTTGCATCTCTCCTGCCACGGCCAGGTGATCGAGACGCCCAACGGCCCCCTGGCGCGCCTGCTGCTGGAGGATGACAATGGCAAGACGGCGTACCTGACGGGCAAAGACCTGTCCGCGTTTGCCGCGATGGGCAGCGTGCGCCTGGTGCTGCTCAGCGCCTGCGTCACCGCTGAAGGACAGGCGAACCTGACCCGCGCCCTGGTACACAACGGCCTGCCCGCGGCCATCGGTATGCAAGGGTCATTCGCGGACCCGTTGAGCGACGATCTGGCGGCGGCGCTGTATGAGGCGCTGCTGCAGGGGTGGGACCTGGCGACGGCGGTGCGGCAGGCGCGGCAGGCGTTGCTGGACCATCCGCAGATGGCGGGGCTGCCCGTGCTGTATGCGCGGCGGGGGGGGACGGCGCCGCTGACGCTGGCGGCGGGGCGGGCGGATTTGCGCCGCCTGGACGCCGCTGCCGCCGTGCGCCTGCCGCTGGAAGTGCAGGCCCCACAAGTGCTGCTGGGGCGCAACCAGGAGCTATACGACCTGGCGCGGCTGCTGCACGCGGACGCGGGCGGCGCGCGCGTGGTGACGATTACGGGCACGGGGGGGATGGGCAAAACGGCGCTGGCGGCGGCGTTTGTAGAACGGTTTGGCTGGCGCTGGCCGGATGGGGCGGTAGGCGTCAGTTTTGCCGCCGGCGAGGTGGACGCGGCCCGCTTTCGCGGCGAACTGCTGGCACGGCTGACGGGGGACGAACAGGCGGATCTGCCACCGCGAGGGCAGGAAGAGGCGCTGCTGGCGGCGGCGCGGGAGTGGGATGGGCTGATCCTGGTGGACAACTACGAGAGCGTGCAGCAGGCGTTGGAGATGACGGACGGCGCGGCGCGGGAGGAAGCGGCGGCGATTCATCGCGCTTTGTTGGGGCTGGCGCGGGCGGGGGGGACGCTGCTGCTCACCAGCCGCCAGAATCCGGCGCAGTTGCCGGGGGAACGGCTATTTCCCGAAGGAGGGCGGGCGCTCTCCGGGGTGGGGATAGCGGCGGCGGCGGAACTCTTTTTCCACTACGCGCCCACGGCGGCGGGGCGGCGCGAACAGCCACCTTATCAGCAACTGGCGGAGGATGTGGCGCGGGTTACGGATGGGCATCCGTTGGCGGTGGCTTTGCTGGGTGGGGAGTTCGAGACCAGCGACGAGGCACCGGAGGCGTTTCTGCAAGCGTGGGGCGCGGAGTTGGCGGCGGCCAGCAACCAGGCGGTGGATCCCCACCACCGCACCTTTGCCACCGCCTTCAACCGCAGCTACGAGCGGCTGACGCCGGCGCAGCAGGCGCGCCTGCGCGCCCTCAGCCTGTACGGCTACCCGTTTTTTGCCCAGGGGGCGGTTGAAGCCTGGGAGATGGCGGCGGAGGGGGCGGAAGAGGCGGGGGAAGCGGTGCTGACGCGGGCACGGGCGTGGCTGCGGGCGTTGACGGCGCGCACGCTGTTGGAAGTGGATGGCTTTTTTGCGAAGGACAACACGCCCGCTACCTACCGCTTCCAGCCGGCGGTGCAGCAGGCGGTGGCGGCGCGGCTGTCCGCGGGGGAACGGGCGGCGCTGCCGCCGCGCCTGGCGCGTTATGCCTACTGGCTGGCGGGTTATGGTTATGGGACCATTCACCAGGATATGGGGCTGAACCGCGTGGTGCGCCTGGCGCTGGAGAGCCTGCCGGCGGCGGCGGCATACCTGACAGGGACGGCGCGGCTGTGGCACCTGCGGCGCGTGGCCTGGCTGCTTAACGCCTATGGACAGGCGAAGCAGGCGTACCAACTGCTGCAAGGGACGCTGGACGAGGCGGCGGCGCTGCCGGCGACGGATGAGGAGGTGATGCGCCTGCGCAGCAGCTTGCTGTACCAGATGGCCGATCTGGAGGTGACGCGGGGGGACCTGGACCGCGCCCTGGCCCTGTACACCGAATCGCTGCGGGGGTATGAGCAAATCGGGGACATCAAGGGCAAGGCCGCCTCGCTTTCGATGATGGCGCAGGTGTACCTGACGCGGGGGGACCTGGACCGCGCCCTGGCCCTGTACACCGAATCGCTGCAGTTAAAGGAGCAAATCGGGGACATCAAGGGCAAGGCCGCCTCGCTGTCTGGGTTGTCCAATTTGTATATGCGAAAAAAGGATTGGGAAAGCGCGGAACAGTTGGTGCAGGAAGCATTGACGCTGTCCCAAAGCCTGGGAGACCTGGCGCAAATCGCTTTTAATACGGGGAAACTCGGCCAGGTTGCTCAGGCCAGGGGAGATACAGAAACAGCCAAAACAAGGTATGGTGAAGCGTTGCGGATTTTTCAACAGTTGGGGATGCCGCGCGAGACGGCGCAGGTGCAGCAGATGCTGACGTCTCTCGTGGATGGCGGCGCGCCGGCAGGAGGTAAGAGCGAGAGAGAGGACGTAGAAGCAATGCTCGCCCGACTGTCGCCAACGGAACGCGCTCAGGCGGAAGCCCGGTTGCGGCAGTTGGCCAATATGAGCGAGGCGGAGAGGGCGCAATTGATTTTGCTGGGGCGGATGCATGAAGCAGTACAGCAGGCGAATGAGGCGAAGGAACGTGGGGTGCTGCCGGCATCCATCGCCCATCAGCAAGAAGCAGTCCAACACGCGCGCCGCCTGGCAAACGAAACGGGGCAGCGGGATGCCTGGGTGCAACTCAGCGTGCTGCTCTATAACCTGGCGGGCTACCATGGCCAGGCAGGCAGGCAGGCGGAAGCCGTGGCCTGCCTGGAGGAAGTGGTGGCCCTGGACGAGCGCACGGGGCATCCCGACCTGGAGAGCGACCGCGCGGCGCTGGCGCAGGCGCGGGCGGCGCTGGCCGAATCAGGTGGGGACGCCGCGCCCGCCGCCGATGATCTGACGCCGGAGCAGGAAGCGCAGTTGGCGGCGTTTGCGCGCCAGTGGGAGCAGCTTTCCCCCGCGGAGCAGGCGGCGCTGCGTCGCCAGACGGTGACGCAGCGCCAGACGGTGACGCGTCGCCAGACGGTGACGCAGCAACTGGTGCAGCAGGTGGGGCAGGCGGTTGTGGCCTATCGGCGCGGTGATCTGGACGGGGCGGAGGCGGCCCGCGCAGCGGCGCAGGTCGAGGAGGTGGCGGCGCAGGTGGCGGCGGATGAGGAGATGGGGGTGGGGCGGCAGGATTTGGCGGCGTTTTTGCGGGCGGCGGCGCGGGTGCTGCGCGGCGCGGCGCGGCCAGGGGGCGTGGCCGCCTGGCCCCCCGTGCCGGAGGCGTATGCGGATGTGGTCGGGCAAATCGAGGCCGCGGCCGCGGCGTAGGGCGGGTTGCCAACCCGCCCTTTGTCTGGCCGCGTGACGCGATAGCGGATTAACAACCCATGCTACAGGGTGGTGGTATGGCAGTGGGCGGGTTAGCAACCCGCCCTACGGGATGGAGGATGTATGAGCGTGGATGTGGAGATGATTAACGTGAAGTGCCAGGCGTGTGGGCATGTGTGGCAGGTGGACCCGGCGCAGATTGGGCGCGAGCAGCAGGTGATTTATCGCGGCGCGGAGACGGTGCGCGTGCGTGTACAATGTCCCGTGGATCATGCTTACGTGATCGTGGAACTGCCCAAGAGGTATTTGCCGTGGACGAGGTGACGGGGCCAATCTTTACGGGCGTGCCCGAATCTCCTGAGGAGCGGGCGTTGCGGGAATGGTGGGCGGCGCAGGCGCTGCAGTCGCTGGATAACCTGGAGCGGGCGGCGCGGCAGATCATCACGCTGTGTACGACGCTGTTGGGGACGCTGCTGGCAGTGGCGGCGCTGGCGGAGAATCCGTTGCCCCCGTACATGTCTTATTGGTCTGTGCGCCTGGCATTGGAGGTGGGGGTGGTGTTGCTGTTGGGGGGGCTGGCGGCGGCGCTGGTTGTTGTCTGGCCGCGGCGGTATGCGGCGGCTCCTGATCTGCCGGATCAGCAGCGGCAGGTTTTCGACGGGATGCGCCAGTTGAAGGCGCGGGCGCTGTCGGTGAGCCTGGTGCTGTTTGGGTTAGGGTTGGCGGCGTTGGCGCTGGCGCTGCTGCTGGCGCTGCGGCTGGCGGCGTGAGGGGTGGCCTCTTTTTAATTTCCGTTCCTTAGCCAAGACGCGGCCATGGCGTCGCGCTTGCCGGAAAGGGCGTGAAACAATGGATGGATGGGGGGGAGCATGATAGAATTGCCGGGCGTTCGCATGGTCCATTCACAACGGTTTGGGTCGGTCGCGGTACGCTTTCCCCGTGTGTCTTCCTTATTGTCTGGCACCGTTCCGGTCGCCAGATACCCCTTATGGAGGTCTTATGTCCACAAAACGCTTATCATTTGTTGTGCTGCTCCTGTTGATGGTGGGAATTGCCGGCATTTTCGCTACCCGCACCACCCCCGCCACCGCCGCCAACTGGGAAAGCAAAGTCTCCTCCACCGTGCTGCAAGAAGTTGCCAACGGCCAGACCGAGTTCCTCGTCTTCCTGCAAGAACAGGCCGATCTGAGCGGCGCGGCCCAACTCAGCACCAAGCTGGAAAAAGGAACCTACGTCTATCAAGAACTGACCCGCGTCGCCCAGGCCACCCAGGGACCCATCCTGGCCGCGCTGGACGGTCTTGGCGTCAACTATCGCCCCTACTGGGTGGCGAACATGATCTGGGTGCGCGGTGGCGCGGACGTGGTGCAGGCGCTGGCCAGCCGCGACGACGTGGCCCACATTTATAGCAACCCCAGCGTCTTTGGCGGCGTGGAGCCAATGGAAGGGCTGCAAAACGCGCCGCAAGGCATTGAGTGGAACATCAGTCTCGTGGGCGCGCCAGACGTATGGGCCGCCGGCGATACGGGCCAGGGCGCGGTGATTGCCGGCCAGGATACCGGGTACGATTGGGATCATCCCGCCCTGATCAACCAGTACCGTGGCTACAACGGCGGCGGCGCCGACCACAATTACAGTTGGCACGACGCCATTCACGTCAACAACCCGAACACACCGCCCGGCAACCCCTGCGGTTTCGATTCCCCTGTTCCCTGCGATGATGTCAATCATGGCACGCACACGATGGGCACGATGGTTGGCGATGACGGCGGCAGCAACCAGATCGGCATGGCCCCGGGCGCGCGCTGGATCGGCTGCCGCAACATGGAAGAGGGCTGGGGGATGCCCTCGACCTACAGCGAATGTTTTGAGTGGTTCATTGCCCCCACGGATTTGAGCGGGCAAAATCCTGATCCGGCGATGGCCCCGGACGTGATCAGCAACTCCTGGAGCTGCCCCACGACGGAAGGCTGTACGGACCCGAACGTGATGTTGCAGGTGGTGGAGAATGTGCGCGCCGCCGGCATTTTCATCGCCGTTAGTGCCGGCAACAGCGGCTCCGGCTGCAGCAGTGTGAACACCCCCGCCGCCATCTACGATGCTTCCTTTACTGTGGGCGCGACCACCAGCAGCGACGTGATCGCCAGCTACAGCAGCCGCGGCCCCGTCACCGTAGACGGCAGCAACCGCCTCAAGCCGGACATCTCCGCGCCCGGCAGCAGCGTCCGCTCCAGCATCCCCGGCGGCGGCTACGCTACCTTCAGCGGCACGAGCATGGCTTCCCCGCACGTAGCCGGATTGGTGGGCCTTCTTGTCAGCGCCAACCCCACGCTGCACGGGCAGGTGGACCAGTTGGAAGCCATCATCACGGACACGGCGCTGCATCTGACGACCACGCAGAACTGCGGCGGCGTCCCTGGCGACCAGATTCCCAACAACACCTATGGCTATGGGCGCATCAATGCCCTGGCCGCTTATCAGGCCGTCGCCCCCGTGATGCAGTTGTCGTACCATTTCTACTGGTCCAATGGTAGCCAGAGTATGCGCGACATCTCCTTCTTCCAGGGCGGTCGTTTCGCGGATAGCACGGGCGCGCAGGGAGCGTGGGGCTACCAGGCCGCCAACCATCGCCTGATCCTCAGCTACGATCCAGGCGCGTCATGCACGGCGTTGGCCGTAGGCAACTTCACCGGTCCCTCCGGCGCGCAGGGCTGGGCCGTCTGCCGTGATGGTTCCGGGGTGTACGGCGTCTGGCAGGCGCAGTTTTTGGCCGGGGCGCTGCCGGAGTCCGCGCCGCTGGCGTTGAACAGGTAATAGTTTCCAGACTGGAGCAGTCTCCCGGACTGCTCCAGTCTCTTTCTACGTGGCGCGCCCCGCGCCTGGGGTTTCTTTGGGGGAGGAGGTGGTGGGGAATGATGCCGGCATTTTCCCGCGACAAAACTTCGCGTAGTCAAGAAAAATAGATAAACGGAATCGGCAAACTATAGGGAAAAAACAGCCGCGGCGGGGGTAGGATGCTTTACAGAAGTCGTTTGTTTGTGGTATTATGGGGCTGTTATCAGAGCCGGATAACATGTAGCAACCTGCTAATTTTGCTCGCGCCAGTAAGTGTTGTCTGTCAGGTTAAAAACAGTTGTTTTCGTTGCAGACAATACACAACGATTCCTTCAACATGATTCCTAAGTCGCTGGCCGCTCTACCCGCAAGCATCTTGTGGGGTAGGGGACGAAACCACCTGATGAGTAAAAAAAGTGTGCGCGTATTCCCGCCTGAGCAGGGCAGATGATCTTGCCCGCCGGGCCTTTTTGCGTTTGATCTCCGTCTCAGGTAGCCTGTTTGCATAGCGACCCTGGTAGTATCGGCATCTAGAGCAATGCAGTAATCACGTTCGTGTTGCACTTGTAGCCGTGGTTTTTGCAAGGAGGTGAGAATAGAAAAACTGCGTAACATAAACGAGGCGGTCAGCCCGCACTGTTTCGTATTCGTTTTGGCAAGCACACGGCAAAGAGCGAAAATCGTTGCAACCAAACACCTTACCCCATCCTCGTTGCTGTTCCTGAACCCAGATAGTCCTCACTTTTTGCTGACGACTTCTGGCAGCACTGGAGTCCATTTTTCTTTCTTGCGCTGCCCGGCCGTCAATTTACTGGCCTTTCTACTGCATTCTTTCAAACGGAGGGAAAAATGAAGCGCTTTAGAAACCTACTCTTGCTAAGCGTGGTTTTGTTAGTTCCCCTGATCTTCTTTCAGCGGGCTACGGCCATGCATTCGGATAAGGGTAGTCAATTATTGAATGCCGGCATCACCAACAGTGTGGATGCTGGTCAACTCACCTTTGACGTCAGCGCGCCTGTCGTCCCCCACGTCAGCCGTCCCTTGCGTGACCTGCCTCTGGCTGCTGATACCAAGCCAACCGGTGGCCAAGAAATCAACGCACCTCGCGGAGAAACCGTTATCGCCGGGGCGAACACCCAAATACAGGACCCGCTGGCAGCCAACAGTGTCAACGATGGCTTCACGCCCGACCCCCTCTTCACTTTTGAAGGCATCGGCGACCTGAACCTTTACACACCTCCCGACACCGTGGGAGACGTTGGACCTGACCACTACGTACAATTGGTCAATGTCAAGATGGCCGTTTGGGATAAAACGGGCAACCTTTTGTACGGCCCCGTGGACATCAATACCCTTTGGGATGGATTTGGCGGTGCCTGCGAAAACGACAACGACGGCGACCCCATCGTTCTTTACGACGATATGGCCGACCGCTGGATGATCTCGCAGTTTGCGCTCTCCAACTTGTCCGAATGCGTCGCTATCTCCACCACTTCAGACCCGCTTGGATCCTATTACCTGTACGGGTTCACCATGCCCGACTTCCCCGACTACCCCAAGTTCGGCATCTGGACAGACGGCTACTATGTGGGAACGAATACGGGCTTCCCGAACCAATACTACGCCCACGTGTTTGATCGCAACAGCATGTTGGTCGGCGCGCCGGCTACGCGGCAATCTTTCGGTGGGTATGCAAACTTCTTGATGCCGGCAGACGCTGATGGCACATTCGATCCTCCCGCCGGTATGCCTGAATACTTCTACACCAACTACTCGGCGGGCTATCCCAACCACCCGCCTGGGGTTGACCGCCTGGCTATTTACGAATTCCACGTAGACTGGGCCAACCCGGGCAACTCCACCTTCACCCTGGCCACGGAAATCCCCATCGCCGCCTACAACTACACCGTCTGCGGTTTCTTTGGCCCCGACTGTATCCCCGAACCCGCTCCTGGCGTCGGCCTCGACTCACTCTCCTGGTGGCCCATGGTGCGCCTGCAATATCGCAACCTCGGCCCCTATGAGGCCATGGTTGGCAACATCACCGTTGACCCCGATGGGACTGACAAGGCCGCCATCCGCTGGTTCGAGCTGCGCAAGGAAGGCGGCAACCCCTGGGCGCTCTACCAGGAAGGCACCTACTGGCCTGACAACTCCTACCGTTGGATGGGCAGTATTGCCATGGATGGCTCCGGTGACATCGCCCTCGGCTACAGCGTCTCCGATGCCACTGTCACCAAACCCTCCATTCGCTACGCCGTCCACGAATATGGCGACCCGCTGGGAACCATGCAGGCGGAAGCCTCTATTATGGAAGGCACGGGCGTGAACACGGGACCGTATGGCCGCTGGGGTGACTATAGCGCCATGTCGGTTGATCCGGTAGACCAGTGCACCTTCTGGTACACCAATGAGTACCACGACGTGACGGAAAACTCCTTCATGTGGAACACGCGCATTGGCGTCTTCCG
The DNA here is from genome assembly GCA_020634515.1 of Ardenticatenales bacterium. Classification (NCBI taxonomy): domain Bacteria; kingdom Bacillati; phylum Chloroflexota; class Ardenticatenia; order Ardenticatenales; species Ardenticatenales bacterium. Next base: position 107,303 of record JACKBL010000011.1, read on the forward strand.
CGTCCCGTCCTGCAGTGGTGGCCTCTACCCTGACTTCACCATTGCCGCCACGCCGGAATCCCAGGATATCTGCGTACCCGACAACACCGCTTTCAACATTGACATCGGGCAGATCCAGGGGTACACCGATCCTGTAACCCTCTCCGCCAGCGGCGTTCCTGCCGGTTACAGCGAGAGCTTCACCACGAATCCGGTGATTCCGCCCGGAACAAGCACAATGGACTTGATGGGTTCGGGAGCTGCTGTTGCCGGCAATTACGACATCGAAATCACCGGTACGGCCCCCACCAGCACGCACAGCACCATGGTGACGCTGAACCTGTACGATGCCACGCCCGGCGCGACTACCCTCACCTACCCGCCCGACAATGCGCAGGGCGTACCGCTCGTACCGACCTTCACCTGGACGCCTTCGGCGCAGGGCGCGACTTATCGCCTGCGCGTCTATGAAAGCGGTGTGCCAACCCCCATCTACGACATCGTCACGGAAGACACCAGTCACACGCTGGGCATTGTCCTCGATCCTGTCACCACCTACACCTGGACCGTGGTGCCGAGCAACGTCTGCGGTGATGGCGCGGAAGCCGGTCCCTACACCTTCGAGACCGCCGACATCCCCCCCATTCTCCTCGTGGACGACGACGACAACTCCCCCGATGTTCGTAGCTACTACACCGAAGCGCTTGACAGCCTCGGCCTCGTCTACGACATTTGGGACACCAACAACTCCGACAACGAACCTGGGTCAAGTGACCTGGCCCCATACTCCACCGTCATCTGGTTCACGGGTGACGAATTTGGCGGCGCGGCCGGTCCGGGCGCGGCGGGCGAAACGGCCCTCGGCGGCTGGCTGGACGGTGGCAACTGCCTCTTCATCAGCTCGCAGGACTACCACTATGACCGCGGCCAGACGGCCTTCATGACCAACTACCTCGGTCTCGGTTCGGCGACGGATGATGCCGGCAACTACGCCAGCGTCACCGGTCAGGGCACCGTCTTCGGTGGCCTCGGCCCCTACGCTCTCGCCTACCCCTTTACCGACTACTCTGACATCTTTGTTGCCGGCGCGGGTGCCGAACTCGGCTTCATCGGCGACAACAGCAACGGCGCTGCCCTCGACAAAGATAGCGGCGTCTACCGCACCACCTTCTGGGCCTTCCCCTTCGAAGCCATCTCCCTCCTGGAAGGCCGGCTGGAAGTCATGCAAATCGTTGTTAACTGGTGCGGTGCGGGTGTTGACACCGGTACGCTCTCCGGAACGGTGACAGACCTGGATAGTGGCGCCGGCATTGATGGCGCAACGATCACCGCGGTCGGCAGCACCGGCTCCCGTACGACCCACACCAACGCCAGCGGCGACTATGCCATGACGCTGGCTGTTGGCGACTACGACGTGACGGCGGAAGCGGACAACTACGTTCCCGAAACCGTCTACGGCGTGACCATCATCACGGACACCGTCACCACGCAAGACTTCGCCCTGCAAGGCTCCCTGTTTAGCTACTCGCCCGACTACGTTGAACAAACGATGGAAATCGGCGATGTGGTCAGCACCACCATCACCGTGATGAACGATGGTCCGCTGCCCATTGACTGGCAGGCCAGCATCGGCGGTTACGGCGGCCCCGGCCCCGTGAGCGTGCGGCCGGTGTCCATCAACATTCCGCGCTTTGT